>BEHT01000002.1 GCA_002898575.1 bacterium HR17 | reverse complement strand
TCCTGATGCGCCGCTTGCTCTCTTCGGCGGCTCAGAGAGCCGCCCTCCGAACGAACCCTCGGCATCTCGGAGGGCGCATCTCCTGATGCGCCGCTTGCTCTCTTCGGCGGCTCAGAGAGCCGCCCTCCGAACGAACCCTCGGCATCTCGGAGGGCGCATCTCCTGATGCGCCGCTTGCTTCTCGGCGGCTCAGGAGAGCCGCCCTCCGAATAAAATCCATTATTCAACACGGCAACGGCGTTACAATTTGCGCGGCATGCACGCTGGAAAGGAGGCGACATTTGGCATGGCGTTACGGTGGGGCATTGTCGGCGTGGCAGGCATCGGCAGTTCCCACGCCCAAGCCCTGAAGGGCATGGAAGGCGTAGAACTTTACGCGGCGTGCGATGTCGTCCCCGACGCGTTGGAGCGCTTTTGTGCGGAGTTCAATGTCCCCCACCGCTTCACGGATTTCACCGCGTTTCTGCGCAGCGAGGTAGAAGTCGTCTCCATCTGCACGCCCCACTTTTTGCACGCTGAGCAAGCGATTGCCGCGTTGGAAGCGGGCAAGCATGTTTTGTGCGAAAAGCCGATGGCGATCAGCGTCCGCGAAGCCGATGCGATGATTGCGGCGGCGAAAAAGGCAAAGGGCAAGGCGGGCGTCGTGTTTCAGCACCGTCTTGACCCGCCCGTTCGGGTCATCAAGCGGTTGCTGCCTGAGTTGGGCGAACTGGTGCGCGGGTTGTATCAAGGGCACCACTTCCGCACGCAGGCTTACTACGAGCAAGGGCGTTGGCGCGGAACATGGTGGGGCGAAGGGGGCGGCGTGCTCATCAACCAAGCCATCCACGATTTGGACACGCTGGCATATCTGCTGGGGTTGCCGATGCGCGTCACGGCACGCATCGCCAACTTCGGGCACGACAACACCGAAGTGGAAGACATGGCGTCAGCGATTTGGGAATGGGACAATGGGGCGCATTTCGTTATGCACATCAGCAGTGTCGCTTACGCTGTCCCGTCGCGGTTGGAAATCACGGGCGACAACGGCACAGCCATTTTGGAAGGTGGCGCGGTGCGGTTGGGGCGCTACGAACCGCCGTTGCGCCGATTTTTGCGAGAGAGCCCTGAAGCATGGGGGCGCCCGAAAGTGGAATGGAGCGAGGTGCCCGTGGACAAAGATGTCCCCAAAGGACATGCCGCCGCCATCCGCGCCTTCGCGCAAGCAATTTTGACCGGCAACGCCCCACCCGTCCCGTTTGAAGAGGGCATCAAGTCGCTGGAGTTGATGAACGCCATCGTCCTGTCGCACTTTTCGGGGCAACCCGTTACCTTGCCCGTTGACCGCAACGCCTACGAGGCACTGCTGGACGAACTGAAGCAAGGCAACAAACGGTTACAGGCGCGTTAGCACGCGTTCCGCCGCGCATTTCAGCGCAAAACGGAAAGCAACTGACGCACCTGGGCGAGGCTGTCGGCGAGGGCGCTAAGGGCGAGGTCAATGTGTTCGGGCTCAACGATGAGGGGCGGCTCCAAGCGGATGACGCAGGGGTTGTTGAGGGTGTAGGCGGTCAAGACGCGACGCTGCAACATGCCCGCCGCAGTCAGCAGCGCGATGTCTGCGTCGGCAAACTCTATGCCGACGAGCAACCCTTTGCCCCGCACTGCCACGATGAGGTCGGCAAACGCGGCGTGGAGTTGGTGCAACCCCTGCAGCAACAAATCGCCCGTCGCAGCGGCGCGGTCGGCGAGGCGCCCTTGCTGCAACACTTGCAAGGCTGCTAAACCGGCGGCACACGCCAAGGGATTTCCGCCCAGCGTGGATGAGTGCAGTAAAGGATTGTCAAACAACGGCTCAAAAACTCTGCGCGTCCCGATCGCCGCTCCTAACGGCATCACGCCGCCGCCCAGCGATTTCGCCAACGCCATCACATCAGGTATCACTTGCCAATGTTCAACGGCAAAGTTTTTGCCCGTCCGCCCCAACCCCGTTTGCACTTCGTCGGCGATCAGCAGGGCACCTGCCCTGTCGCAAATTTCCCGCACCTTGGGCAAAAAGTCGTCGGGCGGGACGATGACGCCACCTTCGCCTTGAATGGGTTCGACGATGACGGCGGCTGTGTCGTCGTCAACGGCTTGCGCCACTGCACCGGCGTCACCGAAGGGGACATGGACAAACCACTCCAGCAACGGTTCAAAGGGTTGGCGGTAAATTTCGCGCCCTGAGGCGCTCAACGCACCCAGCGTTTTGCCGTGGTAGGCGTTGTGCATAGCGACGATTTTTCGTCTGCCTGTCGCCAAACGGGCGAACTTGATGCAGGCTTCAACGGCTTCCGTGCCGCTATGGCAAAAGAAGCAAAACTGTAGGTCACCAGGGGCGATGGCAGCAAGTTGGGCGGCTAACTCAGCCTGCAGTTCGTTGAACAAGACGCGGCTGGAAAGAGGCATCGTTTGCAATTGAGCCTGGACGGCGGCGACGATAGCGGGGTGGCGGTGCCCGAAGTTGAGCGCCCCGAAACCGCCCAGAAAGTCCAGATAGCGGTTTCCGTCGTGGTCGTAGACCCAGACGCCTTCGGCACGGTGCTCTACGGCGTCCAAGCCTGCGAACTTCATCAAGCGCGCCAAACCAGGGTTGAGATGCTCGGCATACAACCGCGCTACCCGTTCATTCACCGCTGCCATCGCCGTCACCTTGAGGGCAAAAGAAAATGGTCGGGGTGCCCGGATTTGAACCGGGGACCTCTGGCCCCCCATGCCAGCGCGCTCACCAAACTGCGCTACACCCCGACCGATTGGTGGGCGTGCGAAATTATAGCGTATGTGTTGGTGCGATGTCGGGCTTACGGTGCACGACGCACAGCGTTAAAATTGGCGACGGTCACGGAGGGATGGCCGAGTGGTCCAAGGCGACGGCCTGCTAAGCCGTGGCGGGGTTAAAGCCTCGCCCCCGGGTTCGAATCCCGGTCCCTCCGCCAGCGCGCCCGTAGCTCAGTCCGGATAGAGCGCTGGCCTGCGGAGCCAGAGGTCCTGGGTTCAAATCCCAGCGGGCGCGCCATTGACCACAAGCGATAAATCAGTTCAGTTTCACCCCGATGCGCCCGTAGCTCAGTCCGGATAGAGCACTGGCCTCCGGAGCCAGGGGTCGCAGGTTCAAATCCTGCCGGGCGCGTTTTTTCCCTTTAGCCGCAACGCGACCGCAGAAAGTCGGTGAGTTTTCATGCCCAGCCGAACAAAGGGGCGTAATTGCAGGCAGCGTTATGGTGCCTTTTTTGTGCCGCCATGGATGAAAGTCATCGGCATGGCGGCGGTTGCTTGTGCCTTTTTGTTTTGGCGCGGGTGCACCTCGTCGGTTCCTGCAAACAACTCCACTCCCGACGCTGCCACATTGGCTTTTGACGGGCAGCGGGCGTTTGACTTGTTGCAGCAGCAGGTCAAATTCGGTCCACGCGTCCCCGACACGGAACCTAGCCGCCAAACACAACAGCTCATCGCGCAAAAATTGCAAGAGGCAGGGGCACAAGTATTGCGACAGGAATTTTCCGTGACTTATCGCGGCACCACTTATCGGATGGCGAATGTGCTCGGCGTGTTGCAGGGGCGGAGCGACCGCAAGGTGTTGCTTTGCGCGCACTACGACACGCGCCCCGTCGCCGACCAAGACCCCGACCCCGCCAACCGCGACAAACCCATTCCGGGCGCCAACGATGGGGCATCGGGCGTCGCCGTGCTGTTGGAAATCGCCCGCGTGCTCAAAACCCATCAACCGCCCCGCACGGTCGTCTTCGCGTTTTTTGACGGCGAAGATTTGGGCGATGTGACGGATGGCGGGATGTTTTTCGGGAGCAAGTTTTTCGCCCGCAACCTGACGGTCAACGGCGTCAACCTGCGAGCGGAGATGGGGATTTTGTTGGACATGGTGGGCGACCGCGACTTTCGCAGCACCGACGAACTTTACTCCCGTCAGTTTGCCCCGCAAGTCGTGGACGGCATTTTAAAAGCGGCGAAGGTTTTGGGTTACGGCGGGTTGTTTTTCCAACCCCCTGCGATGAACATCATGGACGACCATTTGCCACTCAACGCGGCGGGTATCCCGACGGCGAACATCATTGACTTTGACTACCCCTATTGGCACACCCTACAAGACACACCCGACAAATGCAGCCCGCAGACTTTGACCGTTGTCGGGCGCACCGTGCTGCAATGGCTGATGACGCTGTAAAAAATGGGGTGAGGGGCGATGGGACTTGTGCGAGTGGGGTTTATCGGGGCGGGTAACATGGCGAACCGCATGCATTGCCCCAGCATCGCTGACATCGCTGAGGCGCAACTGTGGGCGATTTGCGATGTAGACGAGACCCGCTTGCACGCCACCGCTGACCGCTACGGCGTGCCCAAGGCGCGCCGCTACAATGACTACCGGCGGATGCTGGAACGCGAACCGTTGGACGCTGTCTATGTCGTCATGCCGCCGATGGGCTTGTGCCCCATCGTGCTGGATTGCCTCAAAGCGGGCAAGCACGTCTTCACCGAGAAGCCGCTGGGCTGCAACAGCGATGAAGCATGGGCGATGGCGGAAGAAGCCCAGCGCCAAAAGGTCAAAACGATGGTCGGGTTCAACCGACGCTTTGCCGCCGTTTACCGTTACGCGAAGGCACAAGTGATGCGACGGGGCGAACCTGCGTTGGTGTTGGCAGAGTTCCACAAGGACATGCTGGGACAAGGACCCTACTACGGCATGAGCATTTTACGCACCGACATCGTTCACGCCGTCGACATCCTGCGGGATTTGCTGGGTGAAGCGATAGAAGTGAGCGCCCAAGTTTGGTCGCGTTACGAGCGTTGGCAGAATTCGCACAATCAGTTTGCGGCGCTGATGCGGTTTGAGGGTGGAGCGGTCGGTCTGTTGCTCTCTTCGCGGACAGCGGGCGTCCGTTACGAGCGGTTTGAAGTGCACGGCAAAGGTATCAGCGCTTACATCCGCGCCCCTGAAGTTGCTGAAATCTATCGGCAAAACGAAGGCATGGAAACGGTCACGGGCGAACAACTGACAGGCAGCACCGACATGCGCATCACCTACGGCTACTTGGACGAAACTCGCCACTTTATTGCGTGCATCCTGCAGGACGAACAACCCTTGACCAATTTCACCGATGCCGCCAAAACGATGGCGTTGGTGGAGCGGATTGAGCGCTTTGGCATTTATTAGGCGAAGGGTTTTTTTCGCTTCCCGCTCAAGGGACGCTTCACTCCGTCAGCGCAACGGCTTTGACCATTTCGGTGTCGCCGGGGAAACTGCTGCCTTGGTTGACATCGCCGGCTTGCACGAAACTGACAAAGACGCCTTTGATATACTTGCCACCTCTCGCTGAACCTTGCCAGCGGACCTCGGTCACTTCAATCACCACAAAGCCGACGGCATGGAAATAGAGCGAGTTGGGGAAGCCGCAATCGCCGTGCGAAGCGGGAACGGCACCGTGCGTGGGGAAAAGTTGCTCCATCTGGTCGGCGTTGAAGAAGCGGTCAAAGACGACGATGTAGAAAAGCGGTCGTTGTCCCTGATTGACAAGTTGTTGGCGCTTCACTTCCAATGTTTGCAACCCCGATGCACGAATGCCAGGGTCACCCATGATGAAGTCGCCGTCGGGCGCCGGCGGGTTGGGCGGGATAGACAGCGTGCCCGCAAAAATAGGGTAGGGGTTGCCGTTCAAAATCCAGTTGTTGACATTGGCTTGGCTGTGGGATTGATCCACTTCGCGGTTGCCGAGATTTTGCTCGTCGGCGTTGTGAATCCACGCCAGATTGAGCCAGCCTGAGTAAGGGTTGTTCGTGTCGCCATAGTTGCTGGCATTGCCCCCACCGCTCGGTTGCACGGAAACTTGAAAGCCGTCCCACACGGTCAAAATGTCGCCTGGTTGGGCGTAGCGGACGACTTCGTAATGGACGGCGATGGGCACTATGTTGTTGCCGGCAGTCAGCGTCCGCAAGTTGCCGACATTGGCGCGGGCGCGAGCGGATACCAGCGCCGTTTGTTGCCCCAACACACCACCGAACAAAACAGGTTCGGAGCGTTGGACGATAACCTCAACGCCGTTCGCACCTGTTGGCGGAGGTGTCGTCGGGGCGTTAGCGGTGATCTCTTGCAAACGGACGTTGCCTTGTACAAACCATGCTCGGGCGTTAGTGTAGGTGGTCGCGTTGGCTTGTAAATATTGGGCGATTTTGGCCCAAACAGCGGCTTGCGTCGTGCTGGAACTGGCGAGTTCTTGTGCGCCCGCCAAAGCGGCGGCGTCAGCGGCGTTCTGCAAAATACGGCGGGTTCGGTAGATGCGGCTTCCGTCCAATGCCAACCCCGCCACCGCTAACAGCGCCACAAGACTTAGCATCACCACGACAATCGTTTGGCCACGACGCATCGCGCATCGCCTCCTTCGCGCCGGTGAATCACGGCACCCGCATCTGTGCGGCGACGGTCACCGTCCTGCTGAACGCCCCTAACAGGGAACGAAAAGGGTAAGAGGCTGTCACGGTGACGACGGAACCGGAAACAGGGGGCAGCGACGAATAGGTGACCTGGACGCTGATTTGGCTGCGGTCAAGGCTCGCCGTGGAAGACCGCACCCGCTGGGCGATGCCGGCAATGTCGTAAGGGCGGAGTGTGGCGTAGCGCGCCCCTTCCCGCACCGCGTTCGTAAGGGTGCTGACGGCAAACGCATAACGCCCACTTTCCACTAACCCCAGCAGTAACAGGGCAAAGAGACCGATGCTTACCGCAAACTCCACTAATACTTGTCCGCGACGCACCGCATCCGTCACCTCGCCAGCAACGGCGCCGTCGCTTTACCGCCAACCGTCAGTTGAGCGACGCCCCAAAACCGTGCCATCAAAGTCGGCACACGCGTAGTTACTTGCACCGTCACGGGTTCCCCCTGTTGTAACGGGTTGGGGATAACAACTTGAATGTCAGCGTCAGCGAGGGAAATTCCCGCGTTGGCGGCTTCCTGCCGCACCGTTTGGCGGATGCCCGATAGGTCGTTCGGTTTCCGCGCGGCGTAATGTGCCCCCTCACGGGCAGCGTTCGCCAACACTGCCGACACAATCAACGCCCGCCCGTAGTCGGCAACGCCCGCCAAAATGACCAACAGCAGTGTCAACGCGATACCCAACTCCAACAGCGCCTGTCCTCGGCGCATACTCGGTCACCTTTAAGCGAAATTATGCCATGTCCGAGGGCTGGGTCAAACCTGCCTTTTGGCAGGGTGCTACGCTTTGAGGGGAGATGAGCGATGTTGCGGTGTGACGCGTGTCAGCGATCATGGGCGCTGGAGCCAGCGCGTTGGCGGTGCGAGTGCGGGGCGCCCTTGCTGTGGGAGCCCCAGAACGACTTTGTGCCCGATGCCATCGTCGCTGCCGATTGGACGCTGTGGCGCTACCGGGCAACCCTTTGGCTGCCTGACAATGGGCAACCTATCTCGTTGGGCGAAGGGATGACGCCTTTATTGCCGACGCCTGACGGGCGCAGTTGGCTCAAATTGGAGTTTTTAAACCCGACGGGCAGTTTTAAAGACCGCGGCGCTGCCCTCTTGGTGACAGGGTTACGGGCGTGGGGCGTTCAAGAAGTCGCCGAAGATTCGTCGGGCAACGCGGGCGTGGCGCTGGCGGCTTACGCGCGGGCGGCAGGCATCCGTTGCCGCATCTTCGTCCCACAAGCGGCGTCGCCGGGCAAACTCGCCGCTTTGCGACGGTTTGGTGCCCAGACCGTGCTTTGTGCTGACCGTCAGGAGGCGGCGGAGCAGGTGATGGACGCTGTCGCCGATGGCGCTTACTATGCCAGCCACACTTGGCATCCGCTTTACTTGCAGGGCACAAAGACCGTCGCCTACGAAATCGCCGAACAATTGCGATGGCGCGTCAACGCAACGATGACTGTGTTTGTGCCCGTCGGCAACGGCGATTTACTGTTGGGCATGCATTTGGGCTTTCAGGAATTGGCGCGTGCGGGCGTCATTGAAAGCGTGCCCAAGTTGGTCGCAGTGCAAGCGGAAGGATGTGCCCCAATTTACGCCGCATGGCGAGGCGTGGCGCTGCCCATCAGCGAAACGATGGCGGAAGGTGTGGCGGTGGCAAATCCGCCACGATTACGGCAAATTGTTGACGCCGTGCGGGCGACGCGCGGTGACATCGTTGCCGTCCCCGAACCCGCTATCATGAACGCTGCGGAGGCGTTAGCGGGGCTCGGTATTTGGGTGGAACCGACGGGGGCGTTGGCGTGGGCGGCATGGCTCCAATGCGGTCAACCGCCTGACAGCGTTTTGCTTTTGACGGGTGCGGGCTGGAAAACTTTGCGCCCTTGAACTGGGGCGTTTAGAGACACGCTCGTCCAAACCGTTCGTTCGCCACCTTGCTGTCGGCAAAAATGCTATGTTCCGCTGAGAGGGGGAAAGTCGCAATGGGACGGAAAGCGACGCAAACGCGCGCCGCTGCGATGAGCCGTCGTCCGTCACCTGACCGCCCAGCGAAGAAAGCGCGTTGGCGCATTTTGTTCGTCGCATCGGAGATGTTTCCGCTGGCGAAAACGGGTGGGCTCGCCGATGTCATCGGGGCGTTGCCCAAGGCGTTGGCAAAACGCGGTCACGATGTCCGTGTGCTGCTGCCCAAGTATCGGGTGACTTTCAGCGTAGACCATCGCACCGACCGCATCGTGGATTTGCCCCATATTTCGTTCGGTGGCTTCACGCTCGGCTGTGGGATTGACGAAAGCGATGTGCTCAAAGACGATGGCGTGACGGTCTACCTGATTGAGCACTTTGGGCTTTACGACCGTGACCGCCTTTACGGCTACGACGACGATTGGGTGCGGTTCGGGTTACTGGGCAAAGTGGCGTTGGAGTTGCCCAAAGCCCTCAACTGGCGACCCGACATCATTCACTGCCACGACTGGCAAAGCGGGTTGGTCCCGGCTTACCTGAAGGTCATCTACCGCGCTGACGCCTTTTTTGTGCCGACGGCGACGGTCTTCACTATCCACAACCTCGCCTATCAGGGCAACTTTGACCCCTCCGTGCGGGCAGCGTTGGGTTTGCCTCCGGAAACCTTTCAGATGCACGGCTTGGAGTTTCGGGGTCGGTTGAGTTTCATCAAGGGCGGGCTTTACTACGCTGACATGCTGACGACCGTTAGCCCGCGTTACGCGCAGGAGATTCAGACTGAGCAATTCGGCGAAGGTCTGCACGGCTTATTGCGCGACCGTGCCCAACAGGGGCGATTGGTCGGCATCTTGAACGGCATTGATTACGAGGTGTGGAACCCGCAAACCGATGCACTGCTGCCAGCGCGCTACAACTCTCGCACCGCCGCCAAGGGCAAGAGCGTCAACCGCCAAGCCCTGCTGCACCGCATGGGACTGAGCGATAACGGCGAGATGGTCATCGGCGTCGTCTCGCGCCTGGCACATCAGAAGGGGTTTGATGTCGTCGCTGAAGGTGCGGACGCGCTATTTCAGTTGCCCGTCAAACTCGTCGTCTTGGGGGCAGGCGAGCAAGAGCCGCTGTTTGCCACCTTGCAAACGCGCTATCCCGAAAAGGTGGCGGCGCGGTTGGGCGTCGTGGACGAACAGTTGGCGCATCTGATTTATGCGGGTGCAGACACTTTTTTGATGCCGTCCCGCTTTGAGCCGTGCGGCTTGGGGCAAATGATTGCGATGCGCTACGGGACAGCGCCCATCGTGCACGCCGTCGGCGGTCTGGCGGACACCGTTGAAGATTTTGACCCGCAAACGAAACGAGGCACAGGGTTCGCCTTTAACGGGTTGACCGTCGCCAACTTGGTGGCGACCGTAGAACGCGCTGTCGGCGTTTACCGCAACCGTCCGCTGTGGCAAGCGCTGCAACGCAACGCCATGAAAGCCGATTTCTCGTGGGACAAATCCGCCCAAACCTACGAGACGCAAGTTTACGCGGTGGCGCTAAGCACAAAACCTGAATGGGGATGAAAACATCGCTTGCGAAAGCGTGTCACGCAGGTTGCGTATGCCGTTTGCTTTGTTGAATTTTCCTTTTTGGCAGTGCCTTAGAGGGCGCGTCTCCCGACGCGCCCTTACGGTGTTCACGCCGTTTTTTTCGGCGGCTCAGGAGAGCCGCCCTCCGAACAAACCCCGCTGTTCAACACAGCACACGCCGTCCGTCAACTATCCGCCGCCAGCACGCCACTGGTAAAATAGTGGCAGGCGCAAAACTCGTTGAAAGGAGCGAGAGCGCGAATGCGTGGGCGATGGTTGCTATGGGGTGTGACGACGGCAGCGTTGAGCGCTTTGGTGGCACAACCCCGCACGGCGTTTTCAGTGCGCATCACGGAGCGCACGACGCTGGGGGAAGTGTTGAGCGCATTGGCGAAACGCACGACGGCACGGTTGGAAATGGACGCTGCGACCCGTGCTTTCGTGCAGCGCTACACTTTCCCGCCCCACATGGTCGGTGTAACGGTGCAGGGCGCTACGGCAGGGGAAGTGTTGGCGTTTTTGTTCGGTGCGGGTTGGGAGAGGACGCCGTTGCCCCGCGCCTTGCGGGCGCAATTTCCCAACCGCCAATTTGCCCGCACGCCCATGCCCGTCGTCATCGGCGGCAAAAAGCTGTGGACATGCAACAACCGCGCGTTTGACTGGAAGTGGGAGAAACCCAAAGGGGCGCCCGCAGGCGGCATCATCCGCGTGTGGCTGCGGGTGCAACCCGACGGTGACCTCGTGAAGCGCGAACCGATTGACTTGCGCCCGTTGCAGGACGATTACGCGCTGGATTACTTGCGCGACCGCATTAAAGACCTGACAGGCGTTTACTTCAACATTGACCCTGAGTGGCACCAAAATGTCAACTACAAGTTGCTCCCTGAGTATCGGGGCATGGTGCTGCCTGCCAACCCCGAAATCCCGTTGACGGTGCGCAAAATGCGCTCCCTGTTTGGTGCGGCGTTGGACCGACCTCACACGCTAGGTGAATGGCTGAGCATTTTCGCGGCGGGGCTGAACGAGCACGCCAAAAATCGCGGCTGCGTGTGGAAGTGGACCTGCAGCGGTGGTGACCGACCCGTTTACACTTTGCGCTGTTATGTGCACACTGAAACTGCACCGTAAGGGCGCGTGACAATGCCCCCGCACAATTTTGCGCGTTGTAACCGATAACGGCAGTATCAAGGAGTGATAGCGGTTGCCCAAGCCGTTGCAGCAAGGCGAGTGGGTGCTGTTGCTCCCGCCGGACCCTGAAAAGTCGCAGCGGTGGATCGCCCAAGTCGGCGAAAAGTTCACGACCGCTGACGGCGTGTTTGATTTGAGCGAATTGGTCGGGCAAGAGGCAGGGGCAATCGTGCGGTCGCATTTGGGGCAACCGTTGGTGGCGGTGCGCCCGACGCCCGCCGATTGGGTGCTGCACGCCGTCAAGCGCCAAACCCAAGTCACCTACCCCAAAGAAATGGGCTACATCGTCGTGCGGGCAGGCGTGACCGCTGGCAGCATCGTCGTGGAATCGGGCAGCGGGAGCGGGGCATCCACGCTGATGTTCGCGGCAGCCGTCGGCGACAACGGGCACGTGTTCTCTTACGAGCGGCGCCCCGAATTTTCCGAACTGGCGCGGCGCAATGTGGAACGGGCAGGGTTGCTCCACCGCGTCACCTTCAAGGTCAAGGACATCGCCGACGGGTTTGAAGAGGGCAACGCCGATGTCGTCTTTTTGGATGTGCGTGAGCCTTGGCTTTACTTGCCCCAAGCCCTGGACGCGTTAGCCAGCGGCGGAACGCTCGTCGTGCTTGTGCCGACGACCAACCAAGTCAGCGAAACGCTGCGGGCGATGAAAAAACTGCCGCTGCTGGATGTGGAAGTGAGCGAACTGCTGTTGCGCCATTACAAGCCTAACCCCGACCGCTTGCGTCCTGAAGACCGTATGGTCGCCCACACTGCCTTTTTACTGTTTGCCCGCAAAGTCAAGGCGTTTCACCCGCCATCTGCCAGCGAAAGCACCAATAGCAATAGCCACGCTGCCGACCAGCCGTGCCCTGCTGCCCAATAGCCAGAGCCGAACGGGTCAAACATTTCCGCCAACAACCCTGCGGGCGTCGTGTGTTGGGCAACGGTGTGCAGACACCGCTGGGCGATAGTGCGCCATTCGTCGTGGCGCGTTACCCGCCACAGTTGCATCGCTGCTAAGCCCAGCCACAAAGTCGCAGGGGTGCTTGCCATACCCCATGCGTAATGGTCGCCGGCGAAGCGCCAAACGGCGAGACCGCCGTCGGGCATCGGTCGTGCCAGTGCGTTCAACACTTGGCGGACAGCAATTTCGGCGATGCGCCGCTCTGACACATCGGTCAAGTCCAAAATACCGAAAGGCACGATGACACCCAACACGGACGCGTCAGGCGTCGGGTCGGGACGACCGTCGGGCGTAAAACCCCGCAAAAATTTTTCGCCCGCCCAAAACTTTTGCAGCAATGTCGCTTTCGTTTGCTCTGCCAGTTGTCGCCAACGAGCGGCATCGGTGCCCTCGCCCATCACCGTCGCCAATTGACTGCCGGCTCGGAAGGCAGCGACGAAGGTCGCTTGGGTGTAGGTGAAACTGCCGCGAAAAGTTTCCCACAAGTCCATGCCCGTCGCGTGAAGGCAGGCGACCAACCGACTTTCTAAAAACCGCAGGGCTCTTTCTGCCATCGTCCACAGCGTTGGGGACGGGCGCTCGGCAAGGTGCGCCAACACTTCCGCCATCGCCCAAAGGACGGTGGCGGTTTGATCTAACTGCAAACTGTCATGGTCTTCGCTCCATGCAGGCGCTAAAGTGCCGTCCAGCCAATAACGCTGGTGAAAATAGCCGTCAGGCGATTGCGCTCTGACGCACCACGCGAAAAAGCGGACGGCTTTTTGCGCCATGCCCAGTTGTGCCAACGCCTGAGCGACGAACGCGGCGTCGCGGCACCAGCAAAACCCGTAACCGCCGCTGGCTTCAAAAGTCGGGTCAAATTCAGGCGCCGCAACCGGCGCGCCGACACCTTTGTCCCAAGTGAGCCGCAGCGTCCACAACGCCGCTTCCACGACTCGCCGCAGCGCGGCGGCATCGTCGGCGCCGGCGCGTCGCAGCGCCTCCGCAGAGGTGAGGGTCGTTTTGACGGACGGTGCGAGCCGATGAGTCCAGCGCCGCCATTCCTGTCGGTGTCGCTGGAGGTGCACCTCAAACGGTGTGGACAACGCGCGGGCTAATCGGCGCAAGACAGGGCGTTTGCCGTCACCGAAGGCAATTGCCATCGTTCGTTCCATCGCCCCCAACGCGGGGAGAGCCAGTTGCCACCCGACGGCGAAGGCGACGCGCCCGATCTCCAGCACTTGCCCGTTGAGCCAGCCGTCCATCATGTCGGGTTTGGGATGGTTGGAGGCGTCAAGCGTGGCTTTGCCGCATTGCCACATTTGGAAGGGCAAATCGCTCCCGACAGCACACCAAATCCCTTGCCGCCATTGCACGACAGCAGGGCGCGGGCTGGGATGAAGCAAAGGAACGACCTGCACCGCTTGCTGCCATTCGCAACCGTCCAGCGTCAGTTCCAAGTAGTGCAGCAATCGCAACCGCTTGGGTTTGCCGTCCAAACTCCGCACCTGCCATTGTCGCAGCAAAACAGGTTCATCGGGCAGCATGACATCACACACGCTGACACCCAAACCCAACGCGGGGCTGATCAGTTCGGTTACGACAGCGGCGCTGCCGTCAAGGTAACTTTGGCGTCTTTGCCATTCGCTCCCAAATAGCCAAGAAAAGCCGTGTCCGTCCAGATACACGCCTGTCAAGCCCTCGCGGACATGTTGGGCGTCGTCGCAGCGCGGGTAAAAAAACGCCATCAGTTCAGCGGCGTGTCCTAAAGCCACCAACGCCCGACCGTTGCCCACAATCGCTGTCGGTTGAAACACTGCCATCCACAATCACTCCGTTCGGCGTGTAAGTTTGCGGCGGTCGCTGTTCGTTCGGTTGAGTGCGGGGAGGAGCGGCTAAGGTACGAAGGGACATCTCTCGCCGGACGCATTGAGCGACGCACCGTTGGTGCCCCGATGAGCGTTGTTACGGCGATAGGGGTGACGCTACAATGATGCAGGGCAACACCCGCAAACCTGCCTTGAAGGCGGTGAGAGCGCTATGGTGCGCGAAGTGCTGGCGTTTGTGCGGCAGGAGTTGGACGCCCTGCAGCAGGAAAGTTTGCTGGTGACCATCCGCACGCTAGAAAGCCCGCAGGGCGCGTGGATCGTCGTGGACGGGCGCAAAGTCCTCAACTTGTGCTCCAACAACTACCTCGGCTTTTGCAACGACCCCGTGCTGAAAGAATCCGCCAAACGCGCCGTTGACCAGTTCGGCGTCGGTCCCGGTGCGGTGCGCACCATCGCGGGGACGACGCGGTTGCACTTGGAGTTGGAACACAAACTGGCGGCGTTCAAAGGGGCGGAAGCCGTCGTCAGTTTTCAAAGCGGTTTCTGCGCCAACTTGGCGACTATCCCCGCTTTGATGGGGCGCGAAGACGGTATCTTCTCCGACGAACTCAACCACGCGTCCATCATTGACGGCTGCCGTTTGTCGCGGGCGGACATCATCCGCTATGCCCACTGCGATGTGGACGACTTGCGGGCGAAATTGCGGGAACATCGCCACCGCTTCCGTAGGGCGTTGATCGTGACCGATGGCGTGTTCAGCATGGACGGCGACATCGCACCGCTGCCCGATATCGTGGGCTTGGCGAAGGAATACGACGCCATCGTCATGGTGGACGATGCCCACGGAGAAGGTGTGTTGGGACGGGGCGGACGGGGCATTGTAGACCACTTCGGGTTGCACGGTGAAGTGGACATTGAAGTCGGCACCCTCTCCAAAGCCTTCGGCGTCATCGGCGGTTATGTCGCTGGCGGGACAGAACTGTGCGAATACCTGCGGCAACGGGGCAGACCGTTTTTGTTCAGCACGGGCATGGCACCTGCCGATGTTGCGGCATGCATCGCAGCAGTGGACATCCTACAGCGAAACGAAGAGCGGGTGCAACGGCTGTGGGAAAACGCCCGCTACTTCCAAGAAGGGTTAAAGGCGCTGGGCTTTGACATCGGACGAACACAAACACCCATCACGCCCGTGATGTTAGGCGATGCGGCGTTGGCGCAGGAGTTTTCGCGGCGCCTGTTTGACGAGGGGATTTTCGCCCAAGCCATCGGTTACCCAACTGTCCCGCGCGGAGCGGCACGCATTCGGGTCATGTTATCAGCGGTGCACACCAAAGACGACTTGGATTTCGCGCTGGAAAAGTTCGCCCAAGTTCGCCGCGCCGTAAAAAGCGCCTGAAGGGCAATTCCCGCCTTGACGGCTGAGGAAAAGCACGATAAGTTTACATAAACCACGATTAAAGCGTCGGAGGGAAAGCGCCGATAGGGTTTGCGAGGTGCCCCTCGGTCGCAGCGGGTGAGGTCGGCGAAACGGTGCAGCGTCCTGCGGGCTGCGCCTCGCCCATTATTTCGCTTGCGCTTTGAAGGTTCAAATGAGGACAGGGACGCCGTTCACTCAACAAGGAGTGGGCGTTCATGGCACACCGGCGGGCTTTCACACTGATTGAACTGTTAGTCGTCGTCGCCATCATCGCCATTTTAGCGGGCATTTTGTTTCCGGTGTTCAGCAGCGCCCGCGAAAAGGCGCGGCAAGCGAGTTGTGCGAGTAACTTGCGCAACTTGAGCCTTGCGACGCTGCAATACAGCCAAGACTACGACGAGTTGTTGCCTAACGGTGAGCCACCGGAGTGGATGGCGCAGGGCTTTTTCTTTTTGTTTCCAGACACGCTGGATAAACCTGGCGACGATGCGATGTTTTGGCTGAGCACGACCTTTCCTTACCTGCAAAACGCCCAAATTCACGCTTGCCCGTCCAGCCCACCTTTAGAACACACTTTCGCCCGCGACTATTTGAGCCAATTTCCGGCGCGGGGAGAAGCGAAGTATCATTTCGCCTACACCATCAATGTCTGCTTGGGCAACTTTTCGCAAGCGGGTATTGTCAACCCGTCCAGTGTGATGCTGTTTTTGGAGCCATGGAGCCGCTCTTTTGCGTGGGGGACGACTAATCAGCCGCTCATCGTGAACGCGACGCAGGGCGGTTATCCTTTTAACCCCACCCTCACGCGCATGGCGCGCTGGACAGTTTTCGGCGATTGGCGTCAATCTGACCACCCCCCACCTCACCAAGGCGGGCGCGTTTACGGCTTCGTGGACGGACATGTCCGCTGGTTTCGCGACGGGATGACCCGCAGTTTTTGGCAAATTCCGCCAGGCACAGAGACGACGCTCCCGAACGGGCGACCTTGGATGTGGATCGGACCGTCCAACAACATCATCTACTACTGGTTGCACCCGACGAACCCATTGGTGACTGATCCCAACGGTTAGGAGGCGAAGAGCCGATGCTCGCCCGCGTGCGTCGGGTGTTGTGGCTTTGTGTGCTCGTCGCTCTTACTGGGTGCCAGAAAACGCAACAAGAGGCGGCTTCACCTCCGCCGGGAGCGCGAACGGATGTCTCTGAGACCTTGCTCGCCGCCCCTCAGCCTTTGCGCGCCAAGCCCTCTACAGCCACCCAGCCGCATTGACGCGCCAAGGAACTTGCTGCCATTCTACTCTGGTCGCATCCTTAGTGAGGGCGAAATCGGTCAAGGAGGCATGCCATGACAGCGCGGGGTCATCTGTCGCACGGCTTTACACTGGTGGAGTTACTGACGGTCATCGCCATCCTCGCCATCTTGGCGGGATTGCTCTTCCCTGTCTTCAGTCAGGCGCGGGCGAAAGGACACCAAGCGGGATGCTTGAGCAATCAGCGCAACCTCGCGCTGGCGCTACAGCAATACGCGCAAGACTGGGACGACACCTTTCCGCTACGCAACCCCTTTGTGAACGACCCAACCACCACGCAGCGGTTAGACCAGTTTGGCTTTTTCACCTCGCCTCCGGACGCCCGCCCGCCGGAATCCACAACGCCTATACCGGCGCGGCGCACTTACTGGTCCAACACGGTGCAGGTGTATCTGCGCAGTTATCAAGTCATGCAGTGCCCGTCAGCGGCACCGACGGCTATCACGACCGACTACCGTTTCGCCGTTCCGTTCAGTTACCAGTTCAACGCGCTGCTGGGGGCATATCGGTTGGCAGAGGTCGTCAATCCCACCAAATGCTTTTTGGCGATTGAGGCTTACGGCGACGCGGCGCCGATTTCCTTCGGTTCTCACGAACCGCGCTTTACCCGTTGGCTGGGTGACTACCCGTGGCGCTATGTCCCGCCACCCGACAGCCAACGGTGCGGGACGCGAGCGGTGTTTTATTGGTGGTCAAATCCGGACGGACAGTTGGTGTTGCCGGGCGATATGCGCGTGCATGCAGGTGGCACGGACTACATGTATGGAGACGGGCATGTCAAGTGGCAGCGCAACCCAGGGCACTGGGAGCAATCGGCGTGGCGTTCGTTAGACCCTCACTCGGGGCGCTTTTGGGAGTTTTGGACCGACCGCACCGACGAGGGTCCTTGCGCACCCTACCTGTTTCGCCCCATCGTCCCTTGAGACCACTTCAATTGAATTGACTTCGGACGGTTTTCTGTCGCTGTGGTCGGCAAACTCTGCGTCAAAATCAATGACGCGTTGTGCGCCGACGGCTGGAGGCGATGCCACCCATGTCCCAACGGTGGGCTTGGCTGTTGACCGCTCTGCTGTGGCTGTTGGCAGCCACAATATGGCTGCGGCATTGGCACGCCCGACGGACGGCGATGTCCGCCTACCCACTCCCGCACTACCGCGGGGTTTCTGCCATGCCGGTGCCGCAACAACCCACGCACAGTGCTTTGCAGGCTTACTGACGCGAAGGGGTGCGACGACACACATGACCCAGTGCGCTCACGGCACGACCATTGTCGCTGTGCGACGCAACGGTAAGATCGCCATGGCGGGCGATGGGCAAGTGACGCTGGGAGAAACGGTCGTCAAACAAGCGGCGCGCAAAATTCGGCGGCTCTATCGCGACCGCGTTTTAGCCGGTTTTGCCGGCTCCGTCGCTGACGCCTTTGCCCTACTCCAGCGTTTTGAGGCGAAACTGGAGGAGTTTCGGGGCGATTTGAAGCGCGCAGCCGTGGAACTGGCGCGAGACTGGCGCACTGACCGCGCCCTGCGCCGTTTGGAAGCGATGATGATCGTCGCCGACGCTCACGAGATGTTGTTGCTCACCGGTGCGGGTGAAGTCATCGAGCCGGATGAAGAAAACGACGGCATCGTTTTGGCAGTGGGCTCGGGCGGACCGTATGCCGCTGCCGCTGCCAAAGCGTTGTTGCGTTTCACTGACATGGACGCCGCTGCCATCGCCGAATCCGCCCTTAAAATCGCCGCATCCCTTTGCGTTTACACCAACGACTTCATCGTGGTAGAAACTCTGCCGTAAGCGAAGCCTCAGAGGGGGGTGCTTCTACCCCGCCACACATCAGCCCGTCAAAGACGCGTTTGCCGATTCCGCCCTCAGCAACTGCTGCACCTTGCAGCGCAAGTCCGCCGGCACCGTGCGGGACTCGGTCCACGCAGGTGTCGCGTATTTGGCTTTGACGAGCAATTCAGCGAGGGCTTTTTCCGTAGGGGTCAGTGCGCCAGGCACCAACGCGATACCTAAGGCTTGTTCAAAGCCTACCGCAACGGCGTCCGCCACTTCACTGAAACGCACAGACCGTCCCAGCAACTGCTCCAAAGAAGTCAACGCAGTGACGAAAGGTTCTCCGAACAACGCGGTCACTGCGTCAAGGTTCCATCGCAAAGGGATCGTGCCGTGCTGCAGCAACACGCCCTGCCGGCGGGCTTGGGCGGAACCGCAAAGTTTGCGCCCTTGAACGGCTAAATCGGCGCCGGTCAATCGGGCAAAACAAAAGGCTGCAGGTGCGGACACAGTCGCATCAAACGGTGGGTCAGGCTCAATGCCCAACCGGTGCAAAGCAGCGCGCAACCCGCGTTCTAACCAACGATAGGTCGCCAACACTGACGAGCCGAGAGGGCAGCATCGTCCGTCCACGACGACGGCGTAGGTCAGTTCGTGGTGGTGCCAAACCGCACCGCCTCCCGAAGGGCGACGCACTAAAGCCCCACCTAAGCGCCGGCAGCGGCATGCCCACTCCGCGTTGAACGGCTGTAACAGCCCCAGCGATAAAGTCGGTGTCTCCCACGCGTATAAGCGCAAGGTCGGAGGCGACAACCCGGCGGTGTGGGTGAGCAACAGCGCTTCATCCACCGCCATGTTCCATGCAGCGGGTGCCGCGGGGTCGGAAAGCAACCGCCAAGTCGTTGCCATCGTTGCCTTCACCGGTGTGCGCAAGGTCTCGTGCTATACTTTGCACGCGGCTTCAATCAGTCTGCAGGAGTGTGACCTCGTCGTGGACTATTTTGTCATGAAGCAGCACGCCGTTGCGGCTTACTTGCAACTGGTGTTGGGCTGTGACCGCGTGATGTATGATGCGGAGTGGTGGGGCACGCGTGAACCGCCCATTGATTTGATCGGGATCAGAGGGCAACACGCAGCGATAGCCGTAGATCTGGCGGAAAAGTTCGCCAGTTATCCCAAAGGGATGCGGTTGCCGACGCTGAAACGCAAGTTGATTCAGCGCTTTCAATCCGCTTATGACCGTTTGACATCGTGGGGCGTGCACAAAGTGCAAATGGAAGTGTGGTTTTTGGGAGCACCACAAGAAGCGTTGGAAATTGTCCTCCCCAGCGTCGCGCAAGTGCTGTGGCGCGAGCGACAATGTGCGTTAACGGTTGTCCCCACACCGGAAGCCGTTCAGCGCATCACGCAAACTGTGGACGCTATCCGCAGACACGGGCACGATATCGGTAACCCGTTCGCTCAAGCCATCTTGTTGGCTTCGGGTGTCGCGGAGACTCCCCCACGCACGGCGTTGACACCGCCCCGCCAATTCCCGCTGGAACTGCCTGACCCTTACGCCATCCCGGCCTTTGTGCACGCTTTTTTGTCCAGCGGCTACATCGTCAACTGGCTGGGATTTGATGTGCCTGCCTTTTCAGCGCTTTGGGAGTTGACGCAACAGCAACGCAGTTCCGCGTGGTGGGAACTGGCGGAGTTGCTCAACGACGCTGAAGCCGCGAACCGGTTCACCGCCCACGATGCGTTCCAGCACATGTTCGCCGGTATGGACACCGCGCACGGTTTGGGAGCGATGATGGAAAGATGGCAGTGGGGGGTTTCGCCCAAATATTCGCAGGAGCAAATCGTGCGCGTTTTGCAATGGTTGATGCCCAACGCCGCCCGCGTCGCCAAAGCGTGGCGGGAACGATGGCGCCAACCGCCCGTCATTGAAATCGGCTTCTTGCTCCCCTACCTTTCCCGTAACCCGCACTTTGCGCCCGAAGTGATTGAAGCGGAAATCGCCCGTTACGGTGGCGACCGCGATATGGCGCGGGCGCATTTTCAATTGCCCAACCCAGACAAGCATTTCTATCGCGGCTATTTGCGGCTCGTCCTGCAAGGTCCATACGACAATGCGCCACCGTCACCGCGGTTGGCGGCGGCGGAAGTCCCCCTGCGGTCGCCTTTTCTACCGCGCGGAACGACTACCGCGTTGTCCGTCCTCTACCCGCCTGAGTTTGCCGGTTATTTCTGGCTAACTTTTCACGCCATCGCCCAGACCATCCGCCCGATGGTGGAGCGGTTGCAGGAACCGTGAACGCGTAAAAATGGCGGACGCACCGGCAGCCAGCCCGGCGCCGCCGAAACGGCATCGCTGCGCGCAGCGCTCTCCGAGGCGCTCTTTGGCAGGCTGAAGGGAGCCCTCCAGAAAATGGATTTACGGCGTTCGGTGGCAGGGCATCCCCCTGCCGCAAACTTGGAAGGAGGTGCCTTGCGTTGCACGACCTGTTAGCGCGATCGGAGTTAGCCGACATCGCCGAAAAGGTCTTTGCAGGTGAGCGGCTGAGCGTGGATGACGGGGTGCGGTTGTATCAAACGCGCGACATTCTGGCGTTGGGTTACCTCGCCGATTATGTGCGGCGGCAACGGCATGGCGATAAAGCCTACTATGTCGTCAATGTGCACCTGAACTACAGCAATGTGTGCTTTGCGGGCTGCCCGTTTTGTGCGTTCGGGAAATTCATTGACGACCCTGACGCCTTTGAGTTCACGGTGGACGAGTATGTGGAACGGTTGGGACAAATGCTGTGGGACCGCGTGACGGAAGTGCACATCGTCGGCGGTCTGCACCCAGAGTTGCCCTTTGACTACTATGTGACGCTGGTGCGACGCATCAAGGAAGCCTTCCCCCATTTGCACATCAAAGCCTTCACGGCGGTGGAAATCCAGTTCTTCAGCGAAATTTCAGGGCTGAGCGTGCGGGAAGTTTTGGAGCGATTGATAGAGGCGGGGTTGGACAGTTTGCCTGGCGGCGGCGCGGAGGTGCTCAGCGATCGCTTGCACCGTGTCCTGTTCCCCCGCAAAGCGTCACCGCAGCAGTGGTTGCATGTCCATCGGGTCGCCCACACATTGGGGCTTAAGAGCAACGCCACGCTCCTCTACGGGCACATTGAAACGCCCGAAGAGAAAGCGCGGCATTTTGAGTTATTGCGGCAGTTGCAGGACGAAACGGGCGGCTTTTTGTGTTTCATCCCGCTGGCGTATCACCCAGCCAACACGCAACTGGGCGGCAAACCGACGACAGGCGTGCAGGACTTGAAGGAAGTTGCCATTGCACGGTTGATGCTGGACAACTTCCCCCATATCAAAGCCTATTGGATTTCGTTGGACCCCAAACTGGCGCAAGTGGCGCTGAGTTTCGGTGCGGACGATTTTGACGGCACGGTCGTCAACGAGAAAATCTTCCACATGGCGGGTGCCCAAAGCCCCTCGGAACTGACCGAAACGGAACTGCGTCGCCTCATCGTGGAAGCCGGGTTCGTGCCCGTTCGGCGCAACTCGCTCTACGAACCGATAGAGGGCGATATCGCGTTGGTCGGCTGAGGGCAGACTGAAGAAACCCGCGACGGCTGCCGATAACCCTTTCGGGTGACAGGGACATGTCCCTGCTGCGGCGTTTGGGGCAATGGCAGCCTGAAGAGCCGTCCGACAGCGCACCGGATGCCGACGCAGCGACGGCGGAACGGCACTTGGCGGCACTGCGGGATACCTTGATGGACACGGTGCTTGCCGCGTTGCCCGCAAATGCGGAGGAGTTGTCACCACTGTCGTTACGGGCGCAAATAGAGGCGGCGTTGGAGACCGCCGCACAGGATCTCGCCTTGCGCCCCGACGAACGCCGTTTCCTCGTGGAAGAGTTCCTCGCCGAAGTGCACGGCTTAGGACCGCTGGAACGCTGGCTCCACGACCCGTTGGTCACCCGCGTCACCGTCAACGGCCCCAACGAAGTTTTGGTGGAACGGCTGGGCAATGTTCAGCGCATCGGGTTTGCCTTTCGCGATGAGGGGCATCTGCTCCGGGTCATCCAAAAAATCGCCCGTTTGCTCGGCGTGCGGATTGACCAACGGGTGCCGCTGCTGGACAAGCCGTTGCCTGACGGCGGTCGGGTGCGGGCGAAAGTGCCCCCGCTGGTGCCTGTCCCGACATTGACGGTGGACAAAGGACCTGACAACCCCTTTCTCGCCCTGTTGCAACAGCAGCAGGAACGACAACAATGGCATCAAGACGCAATGGAGCAGTTGCGACAAGCCCTTCAAGAACGGCTGATGCAGGAGCTGGAGCGCGACCCTGCCTTGATCCACCAACGCGACCGATTGACCCGTTTGCTGGAAACAATTTTTGAGGCGGAAGTGCAAAATCGCAATGTCGTCCTATCGCGTTCCGAGCGGGTGCAGTTGCAAGTCAACCTGATCAACGACATCCTCGGTTACGGACCGTTACAACCGCTGTTGGACGACCCGGAGATTTCCGAAGTCATGGTCAACGGTCCGCATCGGGTTTATGTGGAGCGACATGGCAAGGTGGAGTTGACAGGCGTGCGATTTCGGGACGAACAACATTTGATGCGGGTCATTGAAAAAATTCTGTTGCCGTTGGGCAAACGCGTGGACGAACGCGTGCCGATGGTGGACGCGCGATTGCCCGACGGCAGCCGCGTCAACATCGTCATCCCCCCCATTGCCCTTAACGGTCCGTGCGTGACCGTGCGCAAGTTTGCCCGCGACCCGTTTACGATGGGCGATTTGATCGCTTTCGGGACGCTGACCGTTGAAGCGGCACAGTTTCTGCAGGCTGCGGTGCAAGCCCGCTTGAACATCTTGATCTCGGGCGGAACCAGTTCGGGCAAGACGACGCTGCTGAATGTCCTTTCCAGTTTCATCCCCAACGACGAGCGCATCATCACCGTAGAGGACACGGCTGAACTGCAGTTGCGCCAAGAGCATGTCGTCCGCTTGGAATCCCGTCCGCCCAACATTGAGGGTATCGGGGAAGTGACGATTCGCGACTTGGTGCGCAACGCGCTGCGGATGCGTCCCGACCGCATCATCGTCGGCGAATGCCGTGGCGGTGAAGCGTTGGATATGCTGCAAGCGATGAACACCGGGCATGAAGGTTCCATGACCACCATTCACGCCAATAACCCTCGCGAAGCGCTGGCACGGTTGGAAACGATGGTGCTGATGGCGGGCATGGATTTGCCGGTCCGTGCCATTCGCGAACAAGTCGCCGGGGCGCTGGACCTCATCGTGCAAATGCAACGGACACGGGACGGGGCTCGCAAAGTCGTCGCCATCAGCGAGGTAACCGGCATGGAAGGCGAGGTCATCGCGTTGCAAGACATCTTCGTCTTTGACTGGGAAGGCGTAGACGAAATGGGACGCGTTAAAGGGACGCTGCGTCCGACGGGCATCCGCCCCAAATGCTACGAACGCCTCATAGAACGCGGCATCCGGTTGCCTCTCGCCGTTTTCCATCCACGCCGCGAACCGAACGCTTAGCACGAAGCGGGCGACAGGTTCATGGTCTGGGACATTGTATGGTTAGCGACGGGATTGCTGTGGTTGGGGTCGTTAGCATGGGGGCTTTACTGCCTTTGGCGGGATGTGCGGACGACCCCGCTGCGTCTGCGAGCCCTTGCGGAGGCGTTGCAAACGCAAGGCGAGACATCCCCTGCGCCACAACAAACGGAATTGGACGAAGCGTGGGAACGCCAACGCTTGGCGACGAGTGCCCCAACGCCCATGTTCCCGACGCTGGAGCGGTGGTTAGGCAGCGGACGGTTGTTGACTTGGTTGAACCGTGAATTGGAACGGGCGCAACTTCGGTGGCAAGCGAGCACAGTCGTTGCGCTCAGCGCGTTTTTGATGGTGTTTGTGCTGACAGTCACAGCCATCGGGGTTTCCGCGTTGGTGCCGACGCTCTCGCCTTTGGGCTGCTTGGGCTGTGCCGTCCTGACGGCAACTGTGGTGCCTCTGGTGGGCTTGGCGTGGTTGCGATGGCGGCAACGGCGCTTCGTCCAGCGTGTGGAGACGATCTTGCCGGATACTTTGGCGTTGATCGCCAACGCGTTGCGTTCAGGCATGAGTTTGCAGCAAGCGTTGGAAGTTGCCGCCCGCGAAGGGTTGCCGCCCCTGCGCGACGAGTTTGCGGCGGTCAACCGGGCGCTGGTGCTGGGAGCGTCGTTGGAAGAAGCGTTGCAGGGGTTGATGGAGCGGGTGCCCAGCACGGAGCTACGGTTGGCGATGGTCGCCGTGTTGGTGCAACGGGAAGTGGGCGGCAGTTTGGCACAGATTTTCGAAACGGCAGGGACAACTGTCCGCCGACGCCTTCAAGTTCGCCGAGAGCTGCACGCCGAAACGGCATTGGTGCGGTTCAGCGCTTTTGCGCTGGCATTCGGTTTGCCCCTCTTTTTGCTTATCGCCGTCAACGCTGTGACCTACCTGCAAACGGGCGAGGCGTGGTCTGCTCCCATGTTTGTGGAGCCGACAGGGCGATGGGTTTGGGTGCTGATTGCAGCGCTGGAAGTGAGCGGTTGGCTATGGCTGTCCAGTATCCTCAACGCCATGACTGAATGACAGAAAGGTGGGGCAAGTGGGCATGTGGCGCCACCGAACTCCGTTGGACCGACTGAAAACTGCTGAGGCTGGGAAGCGCCCCGCGCGTCGCCCCTTGCTGCTGCGGGTCGCCCATCGGTTGGGACGGTGGGCACCCCTCATGGCAGTGGTGCGCTACCGTCCGCTGTTGCATCGCGCCGGCTTGATCGGACGGTTGCGCCCCGAAGAAGTGTTCGGGCTGAAAGTTCTGCTCGGCAGCGGGGCAACGGTCGCATTTTTGCCGTTGTTCGCACGGGGCAGCCTCAGTGGCGTTGCGGTCCTTGCGGCGGCTTTGGCGGGCTTTTTTCTACCGGACATTTGGCTGCGCGTGCAGATTGCCGCTCGGCGCCGCCAAGCAGCCCGCACTTTGCCTGATTTTGTGGATTTGCTGGCAGCGACAGTCTCTGCCGGTCTAAGCATGGACGCCGCCATTGATCGCATCGTCCGCCGCTTTCCCGGTCCGTTGGCGGAAGAGTTTCGGCGCTATCTCTGGGAGGTGCAACTGGGACAGAGCCGCAGCAATGCTTTGTTCGCCCTCGCCGACCGCATCGGTTCCGATGACCTGCGCTTGTTGGCGATGGCGCTCACTCAAGCGGATTTGTTCGGTTTACCCGTCGCCAATGTGTTGCGGGCGCAAGCGGAAGATTTACGCGACCGACGGTTTCAGCGCGCACGGGAACGCGCCCGCAGAGCACCGATGCTGATGTTGCCGGCGATTGCCCTTTGCTTTTGCCCCGTCATGATGCTGTTGCTGTTCACACCGCTGGTGTTGCGTCTGCGTGCGGCGGGGTTGTTGCGCGTGTTTGGGTTTTAGAGTGCAACACATCAGCGGCACGCTCTACCCAATGTAGACTGCCCTGCAAGGAGCCGCATGGACAAATGTGGATAGCGAGCGTCGTTAACGCCCGCACAGAACAAACCATATGCCGACACTGCTGCATCGCGACAGGATGGTGGCAACGGCTAAGGGGGTGGATGCTGCGGCGGCAGGTGGCAGTGGACGAAGGGTTGCTGTTAGTGCCTGCGATGGGTGGCATCCACACATGCTTTCTGCGCTTTCCCATTGATGTCGCTTACTTGGACAAACATCTGCGCGTGGTCGCCGTGCGGCACGCGATGCTGCCTTGGCGTGTGTGGGTGCCATGTGACCGTGACGCGGCGATGGCGTTGGAGTTGCCCGCTGGACGCTTGACCGCAACAGACACCCGCGTCGGCGACCCGTTGCAAGTGCTGCTGAGGGCGTGGCAGTAAAGGATGCCCGCTACCTTGCCTGTTATCGGTTGTCTAAGCCAGTGAGTGAGGTGAAGAGGCTGCCCCCGCGCATTAAGCCGCAATCTGACCGATAGCGGGCAGTCTGACCCAGTGACTGAACGCGTTGAATTGTTGTCTATGCAAGGGCGCATCATTCATCCGACCGCCGTCGTCAGTCCAAAAGCGGAATTGGGCGACGGGGTGATTGTCGGACCCTATTGTGTCGTTGAGGACGATGTGATCATCGGCGACGGCTGCATTTTAGAAGCGTATGTCGTCGTTAAGCAATACAGCCAACTGGGCTGTTTCAATCACATTTACCCCGGCACCGTTTTGGGCGGTGAACCCCAAGACCAAAAGTTCAAAGGTGAACGCAGTTACCTGATCATCGGCAACCGCAACATCGTCCGCGAGCATGTGACCATCCATCGGGCAACGGGCGAAGACCAAGCGACGGTTATCGGCAACGACAACCTCATCATGGCGTATTGCCATATCGGGCACAACTGCCGGCTGGGCGACCAAATCTCCATCGCCAGTTATTCGGGAATCAGCGGGCATGTGGTCATTGAGTCATATGTCACTATCGGTGGGATGACGGGCGTGCACCAGTTCGTCACCATCGGTAAACTGGCAATGATTGGCGGCATGTCCAAAGTCGTCCAAGATGTCCCTCCGTTCATGTTAGCGGATGGGCGACCGGCACGGGTCGTCGGGTTAAATGTTGTCGGGCTGCGCCGTGCCACCATTCCCCCCGAAGTGCGGGAGACGCTCCATGAAGCCTATCGGTTGCTTTACCGTGCCAACCTCAACACCAAGCAAGCATTGGAGCAGATTGAAGCCGAATTGCCGCCCAGTGAAGAGTTACGCTACTTGGTGGAATTCATCCGCCGCGTTTCGCAGGGCTACTTGGGACGACAACGTAACGCCCACCGTTAAGCCTTTCGCCGCCCACTGCCGAAAAAACCCATAAGGGTCGGTTGCGTCAGGATACAATGAGGCAGCCGTCCCAGTCGGTATGGGCGGAGGGACAGCCCGTGCGATACACGCTGACGCGGTGCATCTGGATAGCCCTGCTTGTCACTTTTAGCGCTCCCGTCAGTGGCGCCGTTCAAGCGCTGTCCGACGGGACACTCAGCGTGTTGGGAGTCGCGTTCCCTCATTTACCCCTGCGTTGGCAGGAAGAACCTTACGCGCCTTTCGGTGCGTGGCTGGAAGTGTTAGGGGTCCAGGGGACTCCCCAAAAGGATTCCCTCACGCTGCGCTTCCCCGACCGTTCAGCGGTGACATGGACGACAAATACAACACAGTTGACGCTTAACGACCGCACGCTCTCTGTTGCCCCGTTGCAGGTGGAGGACGACCGGTTGTGGGTCCCGCTTGTCAGCCTCGCCGCCCTCTTAGGTTTACGCCCCGTTGTGAATGCGGACCAACGACAAATTAAACTGGTCACGGAGTTGCGCCAAGTCACTTTAACGGCAACAAGGGCAGGGTGGTTGCTGGAAACGGTGCTCAGCTATCCGTTAGCGGTGCCGCCCCGCGTCGGCACCTTGTCTGATCCCTATCGGGCATATGTGGATTTTGTCGGAGCAAGTGCTACTTTGGACCCAACGGCGCTGCCGAGTGGCACGCAGGTCATCACGCAGGTACGCCTCGGTCAGTTCAGCAGTGACCCGCCTATCGCCCGCCTTGTCGTGGACGCCGACGCTGCGTTGACAGTCAGTGTGGTTGGGCGACAGCGGAGCGGCAAGGGCGAACGATGGTGCTTTTTGCTGCAACTGTCTGCCAGCCGGCAGCCGTGGTTGGGACAGGTCACTTTCGTAGAAAACACCCCGACGCGGGCGACCCTGCAACTGCGCGGTTGGTTTGGGACGATGCCCCGCCTCGCTCAGGAACCGCACCGTTTGGTCGTGGAAGTTCCCGTGACACCTCTGCTCCCTCCCTCATTCCCTGACTGCCCCCCAGACGGAGTGGTGCGCGAAGCGGTGGCGACTGTAACTGAACGGGGCACGCGCATTGTTCTGACGCTGCGGTCACCGGCACATGGGCAGTGGCGCTTGCAAGAAGAGGATAGCATCTTGCTCGTCGTAGAAGCGCCACCGCGCAGCGTCCGCACAGGGCGGTTGATCATCGTGGACGCCGGTCACGGCGGTAAAGACCCTGGCGCCCAGTCGCCTTTCGGTATCCCACCAGAAAAGCATTTGACATTGGACATCGCGCAACGCCTCCGCCGGTTGTTAGAACAAGCCGGTTACTCCGTTCGCATGACGCGGGAGACCGATGTTTACATTAGCCTTGCCGACCGTGTGGCGATGGCGAACGCCCTCGGCGCAGACGCGTTTGTCAGCGTGCATTTGAACTCCTTCCCACGCCCTGGCGGTCAATGGGGCACGGAGGTTTACTACTGGACGCCCCACAGTTTGCCCCTCGCCGAAGCCGTTTACCGCAACTTGTTGTCCCTGCTGGGGCGCAAAGGGAACGGCGTGCGCCAACGCCGTTTGTATGTCGTCCGGCACACCGTGATGCCCGCGATCTTGGTGGAACCGTGCTATGTTAATCACCCCGACGAGGCAGCGTTGCTGAAAGACGAGTCGTTCCGAGAACGCATCGCTCTCGCCATCTGTCAAGGCATCATGGAGTTCTTTAACGATGTGCGGCGCTTGGAACGAGGGCTGGAAGCCTTACCCGAAAGCGTGTCGCGTTGATTTCGGCAGGCGTGCCGCTCGCTGTTTTCACAAGGGAGAATCGGCTGTCAGCCAGACACCCGCCCTTCGCGGCGCGCCGGTGCTGAAGGAGAGGAAAGACGATGACGCAACGGTTGATTGTTCTACTGGCGGCAGCCGCGTCGGTCGCGATTGCTGTCGGGCTGTTTCTTTGGACCAAGCGCCCGACAAAAGTGGTGACGCCCACCGAACTCAGCAGCAGTGAAACTTGGCGGGGCGTCCTCTGCTACCCCGACTTGCAAAACGATCGCTTCATTCGCGTGCCGATCATGCTCACGGGGCTAACGCTGGAGCGGGCGGTTACGGAACTTGTTCAGCGTTTGCAAGCGCCTGAAGAAAGCGGGGCTGACCCCGCTTTGCCGCCTGACGCGCGCCTGCGGCAGGTGCGTCGTGATGGTGACATGTTAGTCCTGGACTTTGACGACAAGTTGACCACACCGTCATTCTGGGCAGGCAGTGAAGTCGCTCACCTACGGTTGCAGGCATTGGTCCACACGCTCACTAGCTTGCCCGGCATCCGGCGTGTCCGCGTGACCGTCAACGGACGAACGCCCGACTTGGGCGGGCATGAAGACCTCAGTGAGCCGTTGGAACCGGACCCGACGCTCAATTAGCCGCGACCTCTCTGCGGCAAAGTTTCAGCAACGCCTCCGCAACGCACAGGTCGGTGGGATAGGTGACTTTAAGGTTCGTGGGGTCGCCGAGCACCAACCGAACAGGCACGCCCAAACGCTCCACTAACATGGCGTCATCGGTCGCTGTATAGCCCTCTTGGATCGCTTGTTCGTGGGCTGTCAACAAAATATCGGCGGCGAACGCTTGCGGCGTTTGCGCCAACCACAACTGTTGGCGATCCAGTGTTTCGGCGATAAGTGCGCCGTCCAGCGACCGTTTGACCGTGTCGGTGCACGGGAGGGCAGCAATCGCAGCGCTCCCGATTTCCCGCGCCGCTTCCCAAACCGCCAGCACAAGCGCGGGCGTGACGAGGGGGCGAGCGGCATCGTGGACGATGACCCACTCCGTTTCAGGCGGCAAGGCTCGCAGCCCTTGCCAGACCGATTGTTGTCGGTCTGCCCCGCCGTCCACAAACTGGCAGGGCTTTTGCCAACCTTCCCTTTGTCGGAGCGCTTCAAAAGCGGCACCGTTACCGGGCGGGACCACGACCACGATGCCGTCTATCACGGGGACTCGCTCCAATGTCGCCATGACCCAACTGATTAAGGGCTTGCCACACAGCGGTTGCAGCGCTTTAGGCACCGGTGTCGTCGGGTTAAGTCTTCTGCCCAGACCGGCGGCGGGCACCACTGATATCGTCATCAAACAGGTCACCGCCTTCTACTTTGATGACATTGCGCCGCACGATTTCCTTGAACTCACCGAAAATCATTTTACCGACCGGCGATTGCAAAACGCTCGTCACTTTGATTTTGACCTCGTGCCCTAAGTAGGGGCGTCCTCGTTCCACGACCACCATCGTGCCGTCATCCAAGTAACCCACACCTTGCCCTGGTTCCTTGCCGGGGCGTTGCAAAACCACCGTCAACTCTTCGCCCGGCAGGACGACGGGCTTCAGGGCTGTCGCTAACTCGTTGACGCACAACACGGGCACGCCTTGCAACTCAGCGATTTTTTGCAGGTTGTTGTCGTTAGTGACGAGGGCGGCGTTCAACTCCTTCGCCAATCGCACCAATTTCAGATCGGTGCTGGGAGCCGCTTCCACCTCGGGGCTCACTTCGTCCACGACTTCTACGACGGTGCCGGGCAAACTTTTCAGGGTTTCTAAGACTGCCAGACCGCGTCGTCCCCGCGCACGGCGCAGTTCGTCTTCCGAGTCGGCGATCATTTGCAGTTCGTTGAGGACGAAAGACGGCACGATGAGTCGCCCTTCCAAAAACCCTGTCCGCACGATGTCGGCGAGCCGACCGTCAATGATGACGGAAGTATCCAACACCTTGTCTCGCAAACGCGGCGCTCGGTGATTGGTCACCGCTTCCGGCGCACCCCGTAACATCTGAGCGATTTGCGGAAAGGACAAAGAAATGGCGTCGCGCACCCGCAGCAAAGTGTGCACCGCAAAGTAAACGATGACCAGCGTGAACGCAAAAATCAGCGCTAACAGCGGCAGGGGCGGCACCCGTCCCCACAACAACATCATCGGCGCCAGCAGGATGAGGTATGCCAGCGCCAGCCCCACAATCGCTCCGAAGAGCACGGCGACTTTGTCAACCGGCGATAAGGCTTCCAGCGATTCCCAAAGCGTCCACAACCGTTGTGTAAACCAACTGCCCAACAACAACGCCGTCAATACCCCAATCGCCACAAAGCCCACATCCACCAAAAACCGTTGTTGCACGGTTAATTTGAGGTTGTAGGACTGCAACGCTTGGGCGTAGTAAGTCGCCGCCACACTGCCCAACCATCCCAACGCAAACGCGAGCGCCGTCGTGATCGCCACGAGGAACAACCGATATCCCCATTGCTGCAGGTTGTTCATCAACACACCCTCCTTCACATGCTGTGCCGCTGCCGTATCGCCTTAGCGCGCCGCACACCGTTCCCCCATGCTTTGTTTTGAACTACGACAGTGCCTTAGAGGGCGCGTCTCCTGACGCGCCCTTACGGTTTTCATGTCGTTTTTCGGCGGCTCAGGAGAGCCGCCCTCCGACCAAACCCATTATTCAACACAGCATTCCCTCACGGTGCGGCGCTAACCAACTCCAGTTTGGAACCGAAGGCAAACCGCAGCGGTCCGAAAGTCACTCACGGTGCGGCGCTAACCCCAACGCTCGCACGGCTTCGGGTAAAGTGGCGACAGCGTGCCACTCGCGGACGGATTTGCGAGCGGGCAAAGGTCCCAAGCAACGGTGAAAACCTAACCGTTTGGCTTCGCGCACCCGCACTTCGCCCTGCGGAACGGAACGCACCTCGCCTGTCAAGCCCAACTCACCAAAAGCTACGACTTCAGGCGCAATGGGCACATCGTATCGGCTGGACAACAACGCTAAGGCGACCGGCAAGTCGGCTGCCGGTTCGGTGACCCGCAATCCGCCGACGACATTGATGAACACATCGCGGTCGCTGAAGCGGCAGCGCAAGTGACGCTCCAGAATCGCCAGCAACATCAACACCCGTCCCATGTCCAACCCCGTCACGACGCGTCGGGGCATTCCGAAGGGGTTTGAAGTCACGAGGGCTTGCACCTCCACCAACAGCGGGCGATGCCCTTCCATCACAGCGGCGACGACCGTTCCAGCGACCGGTTGCTGGCGTGGTGGAAGGAGCCATTCGGAGGGGTTCGGCACTTCTGCCAAGCCGCGTTCGTCCAACTGAAAAACACCGACCTCACCCGTCGGACCGAAACGGTTTTTTGTCGCCCGCACCAACCGTAGGGCGTAACCAGCCTCACCTTCCAAGTAAAGCACGGCGTCCACCATGTGCTCCAGCACTTTGGGTCCCGCCAAGAACCCTTCCTTCGTCACATGCCCGACCAAGATCAACACCGCGCTCAATCGCTTGGCGACGCGTAGCAAATGGGCGGCGCTTTCACGCACCTGACTGACGCTGCCAGGTGACGAGGAAAGCGCAGGATGGTAGGCAGCTTGAATGGAGTCCACAACGGTTAAGGCAGGGTGCAGCGCCTCCATCGCGGCAGCGATAGCCGTTACATCGGTTTCCGCTAACACCATCAAGCGGTCATCTTCCACGCCCAACCGCTCCACGCGCAGCCCAATCTGCTCCAGCGACTCTTCACCGGACACATAGAGCGTTTTGTGTCCTTGTTGCGCCATGCGCCCGGCGACTTGGAGCAGCAAGGTGGATTTCCCGATCCCTGGCTCACCGCTGAGGATGCTGACGCTGCCGGGGACTAAGCCGCCGCCCAAAACGCGATCCAGTTCGCCAAACCCCGAAGGGAGACGGGCGACCGTTCGCCGACGCAGTTGCGGTGCCGGCACAGGTATCGCCGATGAACCGTCATGGCGGGCAGGCGCAATGACCCCTTCTTCTTCCACCAACTCTTCCACGAGGGTGTTAAACGCCCCGCAGTTAGGACACCGTCCCAACCATTGCGCGCTTTCGTATCCACATTGCTGACACACAAACTTAGTTCGGCGTTTGGGCATGGCAGTTCCTCCCGTGCGGCAGCAGAGCGCCTCCGCATCGGTTTGTGCCACAAGGTGGCGCGGCTGTATAATTATGCGCCTCACCTGCCGAAAATTTGAAATGGTGCGCGCATTTTGGCGTCGGGTGGACCACAAGGAGGCACGAAAGTTGGTGGACGCACGCAACGGACTGGTCATCGCTGTGTGCCTTGTGGCGATGGTAACAGACGGACGATGGCACCGTATCCCAAACTGGTTGACCTTTCCCGCCATCGCAGCAGGGTTCATCGTCAACACTGTTGGCAGCGGTTGGGAGGGGTTCGCCCATTCTGTCGCCGGCGTGGGGATCGCCGCTTTGCTTACCGTCCCGCTGTTCGCTGCCGGTTTCATCAAAGCCGGCGATGTGAAATTGGTGGCAGTGTGGGGAGCGGTGAAAGGCGTGGCTTCTCCTCTGCTGCAAACCTTCGTGCTGTGGGCGTTCCTTTACGGTGCCGTCATCGGAGGTATCATCGCCGTTATGTTGCTCGCGCGGAAACGCGCCTGGGGCGCGTTGGGGCGGCAAATGCGTGCAGCGGGCACTTCGCTGCTGGGTATGCTGTTACCCGTTCCGCCACAAGCGGCGCAGGCACCGAACCGTTGGGGCGATACCACCACCGATGGGCTGCAGATGCCGTTTCCTTACGGGATTGCCCTTTGCTTGGGGGCGTTGCTCGCACTAGCCTGCGAATGGGGTCGGGGTCAGCCGTTTCCCCTCTTGAACGGCTGACCTCGGATGGAGGGATGGCTACATGCGTCGGCGGCTCCGCTATTTTCGGCTGTTCGGATTGATGACAACGGTGTTTTTGGCAGTCAGCAGCCTTTATTGGGCGGCACGGCGCTCCTCTGCACCGCAAGACCGCCCGGCGCCATTCCCCTCGTTCTCTTCGGCGCCGATGCGGTACCGCGTGGTCGTCGCAGCGCAGGATTTACCGCCTTACACGCTGGTGACGCCCGACTCTGTAACGGTGCGCACCGTAGAAACACCACCGCCAGACGGCGTGTTCAGCGACCCGCAGCAAGTTGTCCAACGGTTGACCCGCATTTACATCCGCGCCGGCGAGGTGGTGCGGTCAACCGATGTGACGCCGCCGTTACATGACGGTGCGTTGGCGAGCGTCCTACCACCGGGCACGGTCGGTATGGCGTTGACCATCCCTCGCCGTGAGCAGGTGCCGCCGATACGCCCTGGCGACGCGCTGCGTATTTACGCCGTTTTCTCACGGACAAAGATTCAACCCGTTGCGATGCGCGCCCTCGTGCTGACAGTCAACGACAGATCGGCAGCACCCGAAGAGGCCGGTGCGGCGCCGCCATCGTCGTCGCCGAACAACCCGCCACCGACCTTGTCGGCAAGCCCGAACGCGCCGGCGCAACGAGGGGCGTCGCTGACCTTGCTGATCGCTGTGCCGCCCGAAGAAGCGCGGGCGATCGCGCTGGCGATGGACAGCGGCGCCACGCTTTACTACGCGCTGCTTCCACCACCTCCGTTAACGCCGATGGCGGAACAATCGCTTTCTTTGCGCGAACTATCGGGTTTAGCGCTGGGCGGTGACCGCCTTGCACCTACTCCGCGCGCTTCATCGTCGCGTGCGCCGAAAACTCCGCCCGTGTCACAGCGCTTGGCGCCGCCGCGTTTTGTTCTACCATCACCCGTCGTCGCACCACCTGTCATTGCCGACCGCCCTGTCACCTCACCAGCGCCTTCCAAACCACCCGATCTAAAACGCTCAACGACGGCGCCGGTTCAGCCCATGCATCAAATCGTCGGCGTCGTCGGTGACCGACCAGTTATCCTGACTGTGCCGGCGGAACGCAAGGAGGGCGAGCGGTGATGGGCAAGTGGCGTTGGTTGCTTTTTACCCTATCCTTCGTCACGGTCGCACTTAGTGCCCAGCCGTCCGAGCGGACGGTCAATGTGTCTGAAAACCCGATCGTCGCCGTTCAACCGGCAATGCCGACGCGGTTGCTCATGCATCGTGGCGTTAGTGCCGTTTTAACGACGCAAGGCACGGTGCGCCGGTTTGTGCTGGGTGACCCGCAGGTGGCAGCGGTCACCCCCCTCAGCCCGCGCGAATTGGTCGTCAACGCCAAAAGTGAGGGCAGCACCAACTTGATCGTCTGGGAAGACCGCAACGGTCAAACAGTTACCGCAGCCTTTTGGGTAGAAGTGGCGCCAACAAAACGCGAAGAAACTCCCGCACCACCACAATCGGTCGCACCGTCCCCACAGCAAGTGCAAGCGGTGTTACAACGCGCCTTGGTTGGTCTGCCGGTAGAGCCTGTCGTGCTGGCGTTACCAGACGGAACGGTGTGCGTTGTATTGCGCGGTGAAGTAGACGCTCCCGAAACAGCGAAGGCGGTGGAGGCGATGGCGCAATTGGTGGCGCCCAAAGTCGTCAACATGCTGCGGGTGCGTCAGCCCGTTCGCCCCGACCTCGCCCCTGACGAATTGAAAGCCCGACGCATTGAACACGCCATCGGGGTGCCCGGCGTCCGTGTCGCTGTCGCTGACGACAAAGTGATTTTGCACGGCACCGTCAGCAGCCTGATGGACTACGCCGTCGCAGAAGAACGCGCTAAGCCCTTCGGAACGGTCATTAACCGTTTGGAAGTGGCGACGCCCAAAATTCGCCAATTCGTCACAGATGTGAAAGTGCTGGAAGTGCAACGGAGCGCTTTGCAAAAACTGGGCATCACTTGGGGCACAGTGACGGCAGCGGCTGGTCAGCAAACGCCGACCTTTGCGGTCATGCCCGGTCAAGCCGTGTTCGGCGAGCCGGGAACAGCCGACCGCCCGTTCGCCCGGGCTTCCCCCGTCGGAGCGCAACTGGACGCGCTGGTGCAAAACGGTTTAGCGCGGTTGCTGGCGAACCCGCAGCAACGCACGATTGAAGGCGCCGACGCCACCTTCTTAGTCGGCGGGTTAGTGCCCATCCCCATCTTCGGGTTCTTCGGTGTCACTGCCGGTGCGACATCGCCCGGCGCCGCATCGGTCATCTTCTTCCCTTTCGGCATCACCTTGACTTTGCACCCCGAAGCGACATGGCAGGGCGAAATTTTCCTGCAAATGCGCGTGGAAGTGACAGCACCCGATTTCGGGTTAGCAGCCCAAGTGTTGGGCACAACAGTGCCCGGCTTCCGTTTTCGCGGCTTGGACGATGTGCGATTGCTGTTACGCGACGGCGATACACTCGTCATTTCTGGGTTGATTCAAGACGAGTTGCGCCAACAAGTTAACCGCGTCCCGGTGTTGTCGCGCATCCCGATTTTGGGTGAACTGTTCAAAAGCCGAGAGTTCGTCCGCCAACAGACGGAACTGGTGCTATTGGTGACGGTGCGCGCAGAGGAAGTGGCTGTCAGCCCCGATGCGCTGCACCTTTTGCGCATTTACCAAAAGCGTCCTGTCCTGCCCCGCCCATCTTTTGTCGCCCCGTTCAGCGGTGGGTCAGGGATGGGCGGGGCAGGTTTCGGGGCAAGTGCTCTGCCCGCTCCCTCGCCAGCCAATCCACCATGAGGTGACAGCGATCATGCCCCTGCACATCCTTTTAGCCCTTAGCAACGAACACGAACGCGCGATGCTTGAACAAGTGTTGGCAACGGTGGCTGACACGGCAGTTATCGCGACGGTCACCGATGCCGACACTTTAAAAACAGCGGTGGCGGAGCGACGGCCTGAATTGGTGATTGTGTCCAGCCAATTCGTCGGCGAAACGACACCGGCGCTGGTAGAGCAGGTAGTGACCCAACATGCAGTGCCCGTGATCGTGCTCTTGCCCGGCGACGATTTAGCCTTAGCACGACAGTTTTTAAGGGCTGGTGCCACCGATGTCTTGCCGCTCCTGCTGGTCCCCGACGAACTGCCGGTCAGCATTCAAACCGTCCGCCAACGCATCCGCCAGAGTGCACCGGCGCGCCCGAACCAACCGGGGCGTATCGTTGTCTTCTACGGGCCGAAAGGCGGTGTCGGCACTTCGTTGGTGGCGACCAACCTCGCAGTCGCTCTGGCAGCCCATTTGCCGGCGGAATCGGTGTGTTTGATGGACTTAGACTTGCAGTTCGGCGCCATCCCTATCCTGTTAAACTTGCAGCCCAAAGTGACCCTCGCCACGCTGGCGCAGCGGTTTCAAGGCGAGTTGGATTTTGAGTTTTTACGCGCCTTTCTGTTGACCCATCCCGACAGCAATTTGCGCGTTTTGGCAGCGCCGTCACGCCCCGACCTTGCCGAACTGGTCACGACCTTTCTGGTAGAGCGCACCTTGCAACTGCTTAAGACGCACTTTTCGGTCACGATCGTTGACACACCGACGATGCTGCAGGACACGACTTTGGCGGCGTTAGACGCTGCTGACTACATCTTTGTCGTCACGGCGCTGGATTTGTTGGCGATTCGCAACACCGAACTGGTGCTGAGCATGTTCCAAAAACTCTACCCATCCGACCGGATCCGCCTCGTCTTGAACCGTTCCAATGTCCATTTCGGCGGACTGACGCCGGCGCAAGTGGAGGAGCATTTGCGCATGCCCATCGTCGCCCAAGTGCCGTCCGACGGTCAACTTGCCGTCACTTCCATCAACGAGGGTGTGCCGTTCGTGCTGCAGGCACCTAACGCTCCGATCTCTCAAAGCATTTTCCACTTGGCGTCGCTGGTTGTCGGTCAGCCGATCCAAAGCGCAAAGAGGGCATCACCCGCGCCCAACAATTTGCTCAAGCGTTTAGTCAATTATCTGCTGGGTGAGGAGTGACAAAATTGATGCGGTGGGTGCTTCATGGAACTGCAGTTGGCGGTCGTTATCGGGACATTGTTTGCAGCGGGCGTTTACTTGCTGATGCGCCCCAACGCTTTTGCCCTGTTGCTGGGGCTTTCGTTGCTATCGCATGGCATCAACCTGTTCATCCTTGTGGCAGGGCGCATCACATTGCACCGCCCACCCGTGTTACCGACCAGCGGGGCAATTGTCCCCAGCGACTACGCTGACCCGCTCCCGCAAGCCTTCATCTTGACCGCCATCGTCATCAGTTTTGCCGTCACGGCGTTCGCAGCGGTGCTCGTTTACCGCCTGCACGAAACGGCGCAAACGGAAAGCCCTGATTTGACCGACCCGCGCGACGCCGCAAAGGAGCGTTTGGCATGATGCAGGGGCATTTGCCCATCCTGCCTGTCTTGGTGCCACTGTCGGCTGCAATTGCGATGTTGCTATTCGCCCGCGAACATGTGCGACGACAACGCGCCATTGCAGCGGTGTCGCTGACGCTGCTGGCGTTGATAGACATTGCCCTGCTTGTTCAGGTCGTCGATGGGCGCATCCTCGTTTACCGTTTGGGCAATTGGCAGCCGCCTTTCGGCGTCGCGTTGATGGTAGACCGCCTCAGCAGCGTCATGCTGACCCTTTGCACCCTAACAGCGACGGCGACACTGTTGTTCGCTGTCGGCGAACTGGACAGCGCTCGCGAACGGGCGCACTTTCACCCGCTGCTGCAACTGCTCGTCATGGGTCTCAACGGTGCGTTCGTCACGGGTGACCTGTTCAACCTGTTCGTGTTCTACGAAGTATTGTTGGTCGCCTCTTACGGGTTGCTGGTGCTGGGCAACGAACCGCGTCAGTTGCGGGCAAGCGTCCAGTATCTCGTCCTGAACCTCGTCAAGTCTGTCCTTTTTTTAGCGGGTGTGGCGACGCTTTATGGCGTTTTGGGCACGGTCAATATGGCGCACTTGGCGCAGAACATCCGTGCGCTCCCCGAAGGCAGCGCTCGGCTGCTGGTGGACGCAGCAGGCATGATGTTGCTGACGGCGTTCGCCATCAAAGCGGCGTTGGTGCCGCTGTTTTTTTGGATGCCCGACAGTTACCCGGCGCCATCAGCAGCCGTTGGGGCGATGTTCGCAGGGATGATGACGAAGGTCGGCGTTTACTCGCTGGCGCGAGTGTTCGCCCTTGTCTTTCAAGGCGCCGATAGCGTGGCGGGCAGTTGGGTGTTGCCTCTCAGCACCGCCACGATGCTCGGCGGCGTGCTGGGCGCCATCCCTCAGGTGAACTTCCGGCGCCTGCTGTCCTTTCACATCACCAGCCAAGTCGGCTACATGGTTATGGGCATCGGGCTGTGGACACCGATGGGCTTGGGCGGTGCCATCTTTTATATTGTCCACCACATCCTCGTCAAAGCCGGCTTGTTCCTGATTGCAGGTATTACCGAACGGTTAACAGGCGAACGGAATTTGTCCGGGATGGGCAAGTTGGTGCGGGAGCCGGTGACGACGGGGCTGTTTTTGGTGGCGGGATGGTCGTTAGCAGGCGTGCCGCCGCTGAGCGGCTTCATCGCCAAACTGTTGGTCATCAAAGCCGGTTTGGACGCCCACGCTTTCGCCGCTGTCGCTGCCGCGTTGGTGACGGGGTTGCTGACACTGTTTTCCATGACGAAGGTGTGGATGACAGCGTTTTGGGGCGGCGACGCTAAACCGCTGCAGCGGGCACCGGCGCCGATGCTGGCGGGCGCGGCGTTGCTGGTGAGTTTTTCCGTCCTTCTCCCCCTCGTTGCCGAACCCCTCTGGCAGTTTTGTCACGCCGCCGGACACCAACTGTTGCATCCTAACGCCTATATCCGCGCCGTGTTGGGCGAACGCCCGCTGTTCGCTAGCAATTGAGCCCCATCAGTGCTAACTTTTGGGCAACCGACACAAAAAGCCGGTCACAATGCGTTCCTACCGCTGGCTCAACGCCATCGCCGCGCACAGCAACAGGACACGCACGAAAAACCCAAGCGAGAAAGGAGACGGTGACCGATGGAGCGACAAAAGTTGATGGACGCCCTGAAAGCGATGGGGCAACTGTTGCGCCGCCACTGCGTTGAGATGACGACGCTGGCGGGTTCGGGACATCCGACAACTTGCATGTCTGCTGCGGACATCGTGGCGACGCTCTTTTTCGCGGCGCTCCGCTACGATGTGCCCTATCCGGAAAACCCGCTCAATGACCGTTTTGTGCTTTCCAAAGGGCACGCTGCGCCTTTGCTTTATGCTGTTTGGGCGGAAGCAGGTGCGTTCCCTGTTGAGCACTTGAAAACTCTGCGCAGAATTGACAGCGAATTAGAAGGTCACCCGACACCTCGGTTCAAATGGGCTGAAGTTGCGACAGGTTCACTCGGTCAAGGGTTGTCAATTGCCGATGGCATGGCGCTCGCTGCGAAGATGGACAAACTCCCCTATCGCGTTTACGCCTTGCTTGGCGACGGCGAAGTCGCCGAAGGTGGAGTTTGGGAAGCAATCGCTTTCGCCAGTTACTACAAACTTGACAACTTGACCGCCATAGTTGATGTCAACAGGCTCGGTCAAAGTGCCCCGACAATGTTGCAACACGATTTGGAAACCTACGCACGCCGGTTTGAGGCTTTCGGCTGGCACGCAATAATCGTTGATGGGCACGATGTTGAGCAACTCATTAGCGCCTTTGAGCAAGCGAAAAATGTCAAGGGTAAGCCAACCGTGATTTTGGCGAAGACGATCAAAGGCAAAGGGGTTTCGTTCTTGGAGGACAAAGAAGGTTGGCACGGTCGCCCGTTGCCTAAAGACCTTGCAGAAAAGGCGTTGGCTGAGTTGGCGTTGACAGATGAGCAGATTTCTTTGGCACGCTCATTGAAAGTTGAACCGCCAACAAATGGAGTTCCCAATTTGCCAACTGTCCCAGAAGACTGGTATCGCTCCATTGAGTTTCCACGCTATGAACTCGGTCAACAAGTTGCCACTCGCGAAGCCTACGGTGACGGTTTGGTCGCTTTGGGCAAGGTCAACCCGCAAATCGTTGCCCTTGACGGAGATGTCAAAAACTCAACTTTCTCAGAGAAATTCATGGCTGCCTTCCCTGAACGGTTCATTGAGTGTTTCATTGCCGAGCAAAACATGATCGGCACGGCAGTCGGTTTGGCTACAAGGGGCAAAATCCCCTTTGCATCAAGTTTCGCTTGCTTCTTGATGCGAGCCTATGACTTCATCCGCATGGCGGGAATTGGCACAGCCAACATCAAACTTTGCGGTTCGCACGCTGGAGTTTCAATTGGTGAGGATGGTCCATCGCAGATGGGGTTGGAAGACATCGCTGCAATGCGAGCAATCCCTCGTTCCGTCGTGCTTTACCCGTGCGATGCTGTCTCAACTGTCAAGTTGGTTGCCGAGATGGCGAAATATCAAGGCATCGCTTACTTGAGAACAACACGCCCGAAAACGCCGGTCATTTACAACAACGACGAAGAGTTCCCCATTGGCGGCTGCAAGGTTTTGCGGTCAAGCCCGAACGATGTCGTGACAGTTGTGGCTGCAGGCATCACGGTTTTTGAAGCGTTGAAGGCTTATGAAGCGCTGGCGAATGAAGGCATCAAAATCCGCGTCATTGACCTTTATTCTGTCAAGCCGCTGGACGAAGCGACACTTGTTCGCAGCGCTTTGGAAACCAACCGAACCATCATCACAGTTGAAGACCACTACCCTGAAGGTGGTATTGGCGATGCCGTTGCAAGTGCCGTCAGCAAGGAAGGCATCAAAGTTTACAAACTCGCTGTCAACGACATCCCTCGCTCAGGCAAACCCGATGAGTTGATGGACATGTTCGGCATCAGCGCCAGACACATCATTGAGACGGTGAAGCGACTCTTGTAGTTGGAGCGTGGGACGAGGGAGGCGAGACGCAGGATGCGGGACTAGGAACGCGGGTCGTGGGACGAGGATACAAGCCACAAAAATTGTCAATTACCAATTGCTAATCTGCCAATTTACCAATTTGCCCATTTGCCGATTTGACTCATTGCCGACTCGATAAACTGCCGACTTACCAACCTACCAATTTGCTGAATTACCGATTTACCGAACACCTTTTCTCAAAATCGCCAATTTTGCCCTCAAAAAGGTCAAAACTGGTGGGATCAAAAGTGTTGACATACTCTCTCTCGCGCTATAATGAAAGTGACTGAAACCGATGCCTTATTCAGGCGGTGTTTTGCAATGAGAGGGAGACGGTTTAGCGAAGGAAGAATGAGCAAAGCGTTGGGGTGGGCAAAAAGCAATTGGCAAATTCTCCTCTTGTGGTTCGCCTGCGCCTTTTCTGGTTGGTATCTCGGTGCGAAAGGCTACGGCATGGCTCTCTACTTCCGCATCACTGGCATTAACCCCGAAGAGTGGATACCCCTCATGAGGTTAGCAGCAGAAAAAGACCCCAAAGTTGGCACGAAAGTTTCACTTGACGGTTTAGTTGATTGGAGCAACAAGCCAATAAAATTGCCCTATCGTGAGAAAATGACTGGAGTTCTCTTCATTTGCAGTCAATGCGGGATGGAAGAAAAACTTGCTACCTTCTATGAGTTTTACCGATCCCATGCAGAGAAGTTGCAAATGGTGGTTGTCTATGTTGGGCAACCGAACGAGGAATTGTTTGTGTTCTGGAGAAGTTTTGAAGGTGTAGTGTGGGCAAGAGACCCTAACTTGACAGTCTTTGAGAGGCTCAATGTCCTTTACATGCCTCGCTTTTACCTCATCTCACCTGATGGAACTCTGAGATACATAAGCCCAATTGTTGGCTACCTATGGCGCTCAGACAAATGGGAGCAGGAGTTAAGGCGGGTTGGAAAGATTTTGGGACGGTGATGGAATTGCGGCAAGGGATGACGCTCGTTGAGTTGTTAATCGTCGTAGCAATCATAGCAGTAATGGCAGGGTTGAGCATAAGCGTTTTGATGAGGGTGAGGCAAAGGGCTTATATAGCAACTTGTATCAGCAACCTCCGTCAACTCGTTCAAGCAGTTCACATGTATGAGGATGATTGGGGAACTGTGCCAATAGAAAAACCAACAGAAATCCCTGAAGGAAGTGGAGAATACTACGGCAAAGTGCAGCAAATGCTCTATTCCTATGTCAAGAATAGCGAGGTCTTCTTATGCCCTGCCGACTTCACTGGAGGGCGCTTGGCATGTGCAGAAAGTTACACGACGGATATCTTCGGTAATCCCATACCCTACCTTGAACCTTCCGGTCCCAATCCTAATTCTGTCTACTGGAACGGACGATGGTGGTTGACAAGTTACACCTACCCTATCAACTTTCTGACTGTCCAAATTTACGGCAAGGGAAGCACAAGATTGCAACCTAAATGCCCGCTTTTCTGGTGCCCATGGCACTCCCCCACCCTTAGAGCCGATATCATAGCACGATACGACGGCTCTATAGAAATCACTTCCTCTCCTGAGAACCATGACCTTCTCTTTGAAGGCTCAACCGAAGATTAGCCGTCAAAAGCAAATTGACATAAACAAAGGAGGGATGTGCTGTGAAGAAGCAATTGAGTTGGCTCTTTGTGTCGGCGTTTGTTGTTCTCACAGTCATTGCTCTCGCCAATATCTCACCGCAACAAACACTACTAACCCAATGCGCTGACCAAATTTTGAACCGTAATGTTTGTGTCTATCAGGGCTTGATATCACGCTATTGCTGTATCCCTTTTCCTTATCAACAATGGCGGAAGGCTTGGTGTCAGAATGTGGAGTTGTATATCCAATATCGTCAACCTCCTCGACCTCCCTCTGTATACTTCGCAAATCGCCGTAATTGCCCTAACACATATGAAGCGTGCACTCCCATGCTTATACTTCATTGTCCAACACCATGAGGCTTCTTGACGGGTATGATGAACTATGAGGGCATCAACTGCTGTTTTAATTGGACTTTGTTTGTTCGTTATTGCTTTCGGTTTAAAAACAGGGCAGCATTTACTTGAGTGGTGGAGAGCGGCTTGGATTGCCCCGTATTGTGACTACAATCTAAGAGCGCTTTGGGTTGTTGCCCGGCATTGCAGCGTTAGATTCCGATTGCAGTTTCCACCACCCTTGAAAACTGTTCAGATTTTTGTTGACTCAGGGCAACCTCTCCTACTTACTCCCAAGACCTCAACCTACTTAGGGATGGCGGGACAAGAGGGTGTTCAGCAGGACTTTAGGGGCATTCTCATTTGCCCCCGTGACCCAAAATACCATCTGAAATTGGCGAAGATGTCTCAAAACTTGCCCTATCAACCCAGTTACCAGTGGCTTCCTAATGGTCACACCCTTGCTTATTGCCCCTACTGTGGCTTAGCGGTTTTGTTGGACGGGAAATTAGAAAAACGAACCTTGCCTTAGCCGTAACTTCAATTCACGCATAATTCGGCAATGACTTCTTCATTTACTTCAACGCCCAAATCAAGTGTGTCGTGAACGGTAAGATAGCCGTCATTGACTTGAGGCAATTCTTTGACCAAGCGGTGATCGGACGGGTGTAGTTCAGTGTTGAACTAACGGCAAATTGGAGTTTTTTCTTCGGCTGCTCGGAGAGCAACCCTCCGATTGCAACGCGTTTTCTTTTTCGGTGGCTTTCGGAGGGCGCGTCTCCTGACGGGCCGTTTTTTCGTAGGAACGGCTTTAGCCGCGAATTTCTCTTTTCTTCAACATCGCTAAAATTGTTTTGCGGCAGGGGGAGTGAAAAACTGTGAGATGTATGACATGGCTGTGTTTGATTGCTTTTGGTGCGTTGGCTGCCACACAAGAGACGGTGGATTGGTCATCGTTGGTGAGCAAAGTTTCACCTGCTGTCGTCACCATCGTCTCAGCGGACGAGAGAGACATCGCACAAGGTAGCGGCGTTCTCATCAGCAGCGATGGCAAAATCGTCACCAACTTCCATGTCGTTGAAGGAAAAAGAGTTATGCTGGCTCGTCGTCACGATGGTTCGTTCCTTACCATCACAGGCGTCTTAGCAGCCGATAAAGCCAACGATTTGGTCATCTTGAAGGCGGACGGGCGAAATTTGCCCTTTGTGCCGCTGGGCGATAGCGATGCAGTGAAAGTTGGGGAAGCCATTTGCGTCATCGGTTCGCCGATGCTGTTGGAGGGAACAGTAACGACAGGCATCATCAGTGCTATTCGGGAATTGAAAGATGGGCGCAAGTTGCTGCAAATTTCTGCACCGATTTCCAAAGGCAGCAGCGGCTCCCCCGTTTTCAACCGCAAAGGCGAAGTGATTGGCATAGCAAGTTTTCAACTTGCCGAAGGTCAAAACTTGAATTTCGCCGTGTCCGTCAATATGTTGAAGGAGTTATTAAGGCGGGTCAAGGAAGAGCCAGAGCCTTTAACCAAATTGTCTTCTTTCTCCACTTCACCAATTCGCGAACTCCCTAAACTTAGCCCCATTTTACTGCGTTTATGGATAGCACATGAGATATTCGTCTTTCGTGCCTCCGTGTTTTCCATCGCTTTTTCCCCCGATGGCCAATTTCTGGTTTCAGGTGGTGAGGATGACAATATCAAGCTTTGGCGGTTGGCTGATGGTAGTTTGGTTCGGAAACTAAAAGGACATTCGGACTCCGTGCTGTCTCTCGCCTTTTCACCCAGAGGGCAACTTTTAGCCTCCGGAAGCGCTGATAGGACCATTAGACTTTGGCAAGTTGCAGATGGTCGCTTGATTCTGCGATTGAAAGGACACACGGGTAAAGTGAGAGATGTTGCTTTTTCTCCCGATGGGCAATTATTGGCTTCAGGGAGCGATGATAAAACTGTTCGCATTTGGCAAGTTGCTGATGGTGGTTTGCTAAAAACACTGACAGGGCATATAAGCGGTGTGAACTCTGTAGCGTTCTCACCTGATGGACAAGTCTTAGCTTCAGGAAGTTCGGATAAGGTCATTAGGCTCTGGCGTACACCTAATGGCGATTTGCTTCAGACATTGATGGGTCATACAGATCGGGTAACCGCTGTTGCCTTCTCACCTGATGGTCAATTACTGGCTTCAGGAAGTGCGGACAGAACCATTAGACTGTGGCGTATTTCGGACGGTAGTTTGGTTCGGATACTAATAGGGCATGCAGATAGGGTGAACTTTGTTGTCTTTTCTCCCGATGGACGGCTTTTGGCTTCAGGAAGCGGAGATGACACAGTTATCCTGTGGCGGGTTGTAGACAGGCAGATACTTTGGATACTACCTCACACAAACCAAGTGTTTTCCATTGCTTTTTCCCCCAATGGACAATTGTTAGCTGTAGGTGACGATGATGGTCAAGTTAACCTCTGGCGGTTATGGTAGCGGTAGGAGGGATTTTTTATAGCAAAGACATCATGGGGTAAAGGCATCATAAGATTGCTTTGTGGGCCACGGTAGTTTAATGCGCGTTGGGAAAAGTCGTTACGCTACCCCAAAACTGATGCGCCTTATATTTTACTGTCTGAGCGATGGCAGAAGCAGGTTTATCAGAACGAGCCTTTGAAGTTGCGAGAGACATTGAAGATCCAATCCATCGCCTTCAAGCCCTTGCAACGATTGTGGCGGAGATGAGGAAGGCAGGGAAGGTCAAGTGAGGGGGGTAAATGTTTTGAACGGCAAAATGTTTCGCGGCGATGCACTGACAGTGTGAGGACGTTCCAACAAGGGCGGTGCAACCTGATGGTGGCGACAACAAATAGACAGGCAACAAATGGGCATTGGTGGCCACTGCGGCTGCGGGCGTTGGCAGCGCTGGGACTGCTATGGTGCTTGCTAACCAATCGTTTGACTGCCGGCGAGTTCGTGTTAGGGGTGATGTTTGGTGCAGTCGTGTTGTGGCTGACGAAAGGGTTTCGGCAGGAACGCATTTGGTTGAAGCGGGGCGACAAAGCCGTCCTGTTGCTGTTGGAGTTTCTCAAGCAGATGCTCATCGCCAACTTACAGGTCGCCCGTATCGTGTTGAGCCCGAAAATCGCTGTGCGTCCTGCACTGTTCGTGGTGCCGTTGGAACTGGACAACGATGTCGCCATCACGGCGTTGGGCGACATGATCACGCTGACGCCAGGGACGCTGACAGTGGATGTCGCTCCCGACCGTTCAGCACTGTTTGTGCACTGCCTTCACACGGACGATGTGGCGTTGACCCGCAACGGTATCAAAGTCGCTTTTGAACGCCCGCTCAAGGAGGTGCTACAGTGCTTGCCCAAGCGTGTCTCGTCGCTTTGATGTTGTTGGCGTTGGGGGTGTTGTGTTGCGTCTATCGTTTTCTGCGCGGCCCTTCGTTGCCCGACCGCGTTTTGGCGTTGGACACGCTCTCGGTGCTAGTGCTGGCGCAGTTCATCGTCCTGGGCGTCTACTACGACACGCGCCTTTACTTTGAAGCCGGCTTGCTCATCGCATTGCTGGGCTTTTTGTCCACGGTCGCTGTCGCCAAATTTCTGCTGCGGGGTGGGGTGCTGGAATGACCGACGGCATCGTGGCGGTGCTGGTGCTCATCGGTTCAGCCTTCGCGTTTTTGGGGGCGCTGGGGTTGGTGCGGATGCCCGACTTTTACACCCGCATGCACCCGCCGACGAAAGCGACGACGCTGGGCACCATCAGCATCTTGCTGGCGTCCGCTGTCCACTTCACGGTCAAAGAGGGACGGTTGAGCCTGCAGGAGCTGTTGGTGACCGCGTTTTTGTTCCTGACAGCGCCTATAGGGGCGCATCTGCTGAGCAAGGCGGCGATCAAGTTGGGCGTGCCGTTTGCAGCGTCGACGCAAGTGGAACGGCTGCCAGACACATAGTGCCCATTGGGGTGGGATTGCCCTAACATTGATGCAGCGGCGCGAAGGGATGCGCCCGCCGTAAGGGAGGCTGATGCACAATGTTGCGCCGTTTCTGGATAGTGTTGCGGGCGTGGCTGGGTTCACTGTTGCGCCGGTCCGAAGACCCCGAGGTGATGTTGCGCCAATACATTGACGACATGCGCTCGCGGGTCCCCAAGTTGCGCGCTGCCGTCGCCGAAGTTTTGGCGACCGAATACCAGTTGGAGCAACAAGCCGAGCGGTTGCGCAAGCAAATCGCCGAATATGACCAGCAAATCGTCGCCGCCTTGAAGTTGGGCTACGAAGAGGAAGCCAAGGTGCTGATCGCTGCCAAAGCCCAAGCCGAAGAAAGCTTGCAGGACACGCTGGAACAACTGGCAACGGCGCAGCGCGCGTCGCAGCAGGCAAAAGCGGCGCTGCAGGAGTATCAACGAGAAATGGAAGGCAAAATCGCCGAAGCCAAACGGCTCATCGGGCAGGCGCAGTTGGCGCGGTTGCAGCAAGAACTGGCGCAAGCGTTAGCGGCGTTTGAGGTCGGCGATATGTCCGATGTGCTGGAGCGGATGCGGGAGAAAGTTGCCGAGCGGACCGCCCGCGCCCAAGCGCGGATGGAGGTGGCTGCGTCCGATGTGGACGCCCGCCTGCGGGAGATTCGGCGCGCTGCTATCCAGATGGGCGTGGAAGAACAACTCGCCGAATACAAACGGCGCTTGGGTTTGACAGTGTCGTCGCAGCAACCGTCGTTACCGGCGGCAGGAACCCGTCAATTGCCCCACCCTAAACCCTCGGAGACGGTTCAACAGGAGTGAGGGCAAATGAAGACGAGACAGCGTCCCGTCCGGCGCGATTGGCAAGACGAATTTGCGCCCGAGGAAGTGCGCGAAATTTTGCGGCGGGCGGCGGAGTTGCAGCAGGAAATGGACGCCGATGAACCTCGCGTCCCGCGCACGGCGTTGGAAGCCGGCGCCCAAGCCGCTGGGATTTCGCTCAAAGCGCTGCAGCGCGCCATTGACGAGTTTCGTGCCCGACGCCGCCCTCAGCGGCGCTGGTCATGGGGCAAAGTGCTCGGCGTCGTCGTGGCAGCGTTGGTCGCAGCGCCTGTCGTCCTTTTCACGCTGGGCGTCGTCGGTTTTACTTTCAGCGTCGTGATGACCGTTTTCGCCGCTGTCGGTTTGGCGTTGTTAGTCGCTGCCGTCGCGCTGGTGTTGGCGATGCCCTTTGCGGGCATCGGGCTGCTGGTCGGACTCTTGGCTGCTGTCAAACATTGGTTCAAGCCGGGACAAGATTAGTGCACCTCGCCTGCGGCAAAGTAGAAAAGTGGAGTTTCTGCTGTCCAAGCGGAGGCGACGGCTATGCGGTTGGCGGGTAAGGTCGCCATCGTTACGGGTGCTGCGCGAGGTATCGGCAAAGGCATCGCCCAACGCTTCGCCCGCGAAGGTGCCCAAGTCGTCGTCAACGACATCAACGATGCGGGCGGGCAGCAAACAGTGCGCGAAATTCAGGACGCTGGCGGCACGGCAATCTTTTGTCGCGCCGATGTCACAGACGATGTGCAGGTGCAGGCGATGGTGGAGACGACGGTCACCACCTTCGGCAAGTTGGACATCCTCGTGTGTAACGCCGTTTGCGCGACGGCAGACATCCTCGCCGACAACTTGGACGCCAACTTGCGGGTCAATGTGCAGGGCACCTACCTTTGTTGCCGCCACGCTATCCCAGCGATGAAGGCAGCAGGGGGAGGCAGCATTGTCATCATCTCGTCCGTCAACGCGCTGATGGGCATGCAAGGCATCCACGCCTACTCGGCCTCTAAGGCGGCGCTGATCGGCATGGCGCGCAGCCTCGCCGTTTGGCACGGACGGGACGGCATCCGCGTCAATGTCATTTGCCCTGGCACCATCCAGACGGAAATTTGGGGTCCAATTTTGCGGGAGAAGCCCCACATTTGGGACGAAATGGTTCGCTGGTATCCGTTGGGGCGGCTGGGCACGGTGGACGATGTCGCTAATATGGCGCTTTTCTTAGCGTCCGACGAATCTGGTTTCGTCACTGGCGCTGTGTTCGTCGTGGACGGTGGGCTGACGGCGGGGCTGATGGGCTTCGGTGAGTTGCGGGAAGCGTAAGGGCGCCCATCGCCTCGTTCAGAAGGCGGACCGCACCGGTCCACGCTGCACCCGGGCGTAAAGGTCGGCGAACTCCCTGCTGCCATCGTCGGTGAGGATTTCCAACCGGACGCCTCGGTGCGTGACAGGTTGGTTGCCGGCGTAAAAATCGGCGTGATAGGCGCGTGGGGACGCGTAATAGGTTTTGCGCCCATCGTCCCACACGACGGCGAACACCTGCCGCACTGTCGGGCGTTCACGGGGCAGCGTCACACGGTAGCGTTCCAACGCCTCTTCGTCTACCGCAACGCCTAAGCCAGGCTTATCGGGCACTTTGGCGTAACCGCCTTGAATGGTCAGCGGGTCGGTCAGCAAATCGTCGGCGTAAATGTTCAGGCAAGTGATGGCGGACCACTGGGCGTGGGACAAAACGGCGCCCAAATGGAGCGTCCACGCTGTCGTGATGCCGGTGCCGACCAGTTGCAGCCAGAACGGTTTGTTAGCGGCGGCAGCGATCGCAGCTTGCTCCATCAGCCGTTTGGTGCCGCCTGTCAACACAAACCCATCGCAAACATCTTCCCGCAGCGCCGTCATGATGGGCGGTTGACCAAAGTGGTGGGCGATGGGGCGGTCCAAACGGCGCCGCAGGTGTTTGTTGCCTTCCACATCGCTTTGCGGGATGGGCGTTTCAAAGATGGCGACGCGCTCGTTGTCTTCCAACTCTTCCAGCACGGGCAAAGCGTTGGCGGTGTTCAGCAAGAAGGCATTGAAGTCCACATCCAACGCAAACGACGACGGGGTGACTTGGCTGATGGCGTGCACTTGCGCGAAAATGTCAAACCACGGACGGGCTTTGAGTTTCATCGCGGTGTAGCCGCTTTGAAGTGCCTCTTGGGCTTCCGTCGCCCAATCTTCGGGCGGCATGTCAATGACCCACCACGCAATAGGACACCATTCGCGGACAGGACTGCCCAGCAGGCGATAGCAGGGCACCTCCAGCGCTTTGCCTGCCAAATCCCACAGCGCCATTTGCAACCCGGCGCCCAATGAGTCGTCCCAGAGGCACTCAAAGGGGTTTTGCCCTAACACCTTTTGCACCGCCGCGTCCGTTACCCGTGCCCAAGTGTAGAAGACAATGGTTTCGCCCCATCCGACCAAGCCGGCGTCAGTGACGACCTTACACACTTCCGAGATCGCCCAATCTGCCAGTTCGCGGGGCATGTGTTTTGCCGCCAAGCCCCGAAACGGCACCTCAACGGTGATGCGCTCCACTTGGGTGATTTTCACGGCATCGCACCTCCTCGTTCACGGGCGCGGGGCGACCGACGGCAGGTGCTGCAACAGTTGTTGCAGAAGCGCCGGTTGCTGGCGGAGCACTGCCAACGCCGCTTGCTGCAAAGTCTGGCGCAACAGCGGTTCCGACTGCTCCAAGTCCACCCGCCAAAACAAGACCCGTTCGCGCCTCAGTGCAAAAGGCAGTTCCAACTTGCCTGCGGGCACCGAAAAGCGCATCGCACCGAGGGCGACTTGCGAAAACGACGCCACCAACACGGCGACCGTTTGCCCGTTTCGGTTCTCTATGCGGTTGACTTGCAGTTGTAGGTCGGGGAACAAGTTGGCGAACGCGATTAAGCGGGGCACTCGTTGTTGGTCTTTCGCTGTGACCAATGCGCGCAAGCCAGATTCGTCCCGGCGCGCCAGTTGCGCTGCAAAGGCTTGGGCGACTGCAGAAGGGGAATTGCGGATGGCTACCAACAACCCGACGATAACCGCCACCACAACGAATCCGGCAAGCCCCATCACCAGCGCTTTGCCGTCCCGATGCATAGCCGTTCACCCTTTCAGGTTTCCCGCTACCGAGGCGGTATCGGCGGTTGAGATGGCTGGACTGTCGGTGCCGATGTCGCTCCCGGCGCCATGGGCACGGCGGTAGGGGTAGTGGGTGTCGTTGCGGGTGTCGGTGCCGAAGGTTGTTGGGGCGACCGCAGAAGGAAGTAAGCCGCGACACCTAACCCGATCAAAATACCCGCACCGATTACCGCAAGGAGAGCAACGGGAGGCGAACGGCGTTCACCCGTGCTGCGTGTGGCAGCCGCTTTGGGGACAGCCGTCGCCGTCGGGGTCGGCAGCGGACCCATCGCGCTGCTGCGCAACGGAGCGAGACATTGCCAACAGTAAACGCGTTCGTCCAAGTTATCTGCGCGGCAGCGTGGGCATTGCATTCACCCTCGCCTCCTCACGACAACATGACCAAAACCACCGAACCTCCTGCCAAAATGATAGTGCCGCCCCGATGCAGGTGCAACACACAGCACGGACGGCAGCGCCGAATCTGCCGCTTGGGAGGCGAGAGCCGTATGAAGGCATTGGTCAAAGCGCGTCGGGCACCCGGTTTTGACTTGGTAGAAACGCCTGTCCCCACAGTCGGTGCAGGCGAAGTGCTGGTGCAAGTCCGGTTCGCTTCCGTGTGCGGCAGCGATGTCCACCTTTACCAATGGGACGCATGGATGGCGGAGCATTTGCGGGAAGTGCCCCGCATCGTCGGGCACGAAGCCGCCGGTGAGGTCGTGGCGGTCGGAGACGGTGTCACCCATGTGCAAGTGGGCGACTTCGTCGCCCTTGAAACCCACATCGCCTGCGGCACCTGCTACCAGTGCCGAACGGGACGGATGCATGTGTGTCGCCACCTGCGAATCCTCGGCTTTGATGTGGACGGGGCGTTTGCCGAGTTTGTCAAAGTGCCTGCACGCAACTGCATCGTCGTGCCGCCGTCCATTCCGCGCCATTGGGTCTCGTTGATGGAGCCGATGGGCAACGCCGCCGACACGGTGCTGGCGGAGCCAATCGCGGGGCAGCGGTTGGCAGTGCTGGGCTGTGGACCTATCGGGCTGATGGGCATCGCCATCGCTAAAGCCTGCGGGGCAAGCCTTGTCATCGCTTCGGAACCCAATCCCCTTCGGCGCGACCTCGCGCGTCGGATGGGCGCAGACATCGTCGTCAACCCGCTGGAGCAGGATGTGCGTGAGGTGGTCTTGCAAGAAACAAACGGCGACGGTGTGGACGCCGTCGCCGAAATGTCTGGGCACCCTACCGCCTTTCACCACGCCTTAGACATCGTCACGCCCGGCGGCTGGATCGCTTGGCTGGGATTGTTCAGCGCCCCTGTCACCTTCAACCCGACTGACGCTATCATGAAGGCAATTCGCATCCATGCCGTCACAGGACGGAAATTGTTCAGCACTTGGGAGTTAGTGACGCGCCTGTTGGCGACCAGACAAGTAGACTTGGAACCCCTCATCAGTCACCGATTGGCGTTGGAGCGGTTTGAGGAAGGTTTCCGCGCCGTCCTCCAAGGGCAAGCCGTCAAAGTCATGTTTAGCCTGTCTTGAAAAGCGTGGTGAAGGAAGTATGATGGAGCCGACGGCGCAAGTGACGACCGTAGACGCCCTCTTGCGCCTGCTGGTGACGATGGTGTTGAGCGGATGTATCGGCGCAGAACGCGAAGCCCAAGAACGCCCAGCAGGGTTACGGACCCATGTATTGGTGGGTGTCGGGTCCTGCCTTTTCACCTTGGTGTCAGTGATGATGGCAGAATGGCACGGTGACCCCGGACGGATCGCGGCACAAATTGTCACGGGCATCGGTTTCATCGGCGCTGGCACGATTTGGCTGCGCGGCGATGTCATTCGCGGACTAACGACCGCAGCGTCTATTTGGACGACCGCTGCTATTGGCATGGTCGTCGGCGCCGGCTATTATGCCCTCGGTGCCATGGGCACATTGACCGTCTTGATTGCCCTCTCGGGGCTGCGTTTCGTGGAACGCTTCCTGACGCATCGGGCAGGAGGGCAAACGCACATCGTAGACTGTGAGTTACCGTCCAGCCCCGAGATATTGTGGCAGTTGCTGACGGCGCTCGGTGACTTGCGGGCGCGGTTGCTGCAAGTTGAATCGTTGCCTTCGGGTGACTCGGACTTTCACCGCCTCCGCTTAACGGTCAACCTGTCAGGGCGGGTCACGCCGGAACAATTGTTGGAATCGCTTGTGCGCGCTGGCGCCGTTTCGGCACGGTTCTACGACGCCACCGATGAGACAGCGCCCGACACGACGCGCTCACGGCACCGCTGAGGGCGTTTTCCCTCTTGGGTTGCGTTATAATTTTCGTCGCCCCGCACTTTGGAGGGGTGCCCGAGCGGCCAAAGGGGCCAGGCTGTAAACCTGGTGGGCGACGGCCCTTCGGAGGTTCAAATCCTCCCCCCTCCACCAGAAGCGGCGGAAAGTAACGGTGCTGGACGCCCTCGTAGCTCAGCGGCAGAGCGCACCCTTGGTAAGGGTGAGGTCCCGGGTTCAAGTCCCGGCGGGGGCTCCATCCCGTTGCCGAAGGAGCGACCGACATGACCTTCGCGCGCAAGTTCCTGCGCGCTTTGTTGCCCGGTCAGCACTATTTGGAGTTCCTCCGTGAACCGAGCACGGAGGGGTTTGCCTATTTTGTGCGGCTGGCACTGCTGACGGGATTGGTGCACTGGCTCATCATCGTCGGACCGTTGCGCACTAATGTGCGGCTGTTTTTTGACCTCGTCGCACACAGGGTGCCCCCAGTCACGCTGCGCAATGGTCAGTTGGTCGCCGATTTTCCTGCCCCGCGCACGGTTGACCTGATTGACCCCCGCGTGCCCTTCAACGCCCTGTTAGTCCTTGACCCCAAAGGGACAACGACGCGCCCACCGCTGGGACCTTGGGTCAGTTTCCTTGTCACCCGCGACCGCGTGCTCATTCAAGCGCGCGGGTTTTTGTATCAGGTTCCGCTGACCCATGCCTTCCGTTGGCTTGCTGGGGTGCCGTTACCTCAACGCCCTGTGACCCTCAACGCCGCGTTTTGGCGCTATGTGCGTGACCGTTGGGTCAACCGCCTGACCGTCTTCGTGTTGGGCTTTCTGTTGCTTTACACGCTGATGACCAAGTTTTTGCACTATGTCCTCGCCAGCGGCGTGGCGATGGTGCTGGACGCAATTTGGCGGCTGGAGTTGGAATACGCACAGATGCTCAATGTGTGCGTTTACGCGTTGACGCCGATGTGCGTTTTGGGGTTGGTGCTCCCGCTGGTGGAGCAATGGGCGCAAGTGCCCTATTTAGGTGCCGCGCTCTACTACGGGCTCTACTGGGCAATCGTCACCGCTGTCCTGTGGCAAGTGCGTAAGGCACAAATGGCAGCGACACCTTGATGTCCTTGAGAAGGAGGTTCGTGCCGATGGCACAAACGCCGTTCGCCCGTGAACTGGTCACTGTTCCGCTGGAGCGGGAGTTAGCGACTTCCTACACCCGCTATGCGATGAGCGTCATTGTGTCGCGGGCGTTGCCGGATGTCCGCGACGGGCTCAAGCCTGTCCAACGACGCGTCCTCTACGCGATGTACGAACAAAACATGTTCCCCGACCGCCCCCGTGAAAAGTGCGCGGCGGTCGTCGGTGAAGTCATGAAAAAGTATCACCCGCACGGCGATGCGCCCATTTACGAAGCGCTGGTGCGGATGGCGCAGGACTTCACGATGCGCTACCCGCTCATTGACGGTCAAGGCAACTTCGGCAGCATTGACGGCGATCCTCCGGCGCAGATGCGCTATTGCGTGACAGGCGACACGCTCGTCGTGACGGACAAAGGGCTTGTGCCCATCGCAGAGTTGGGCGAAGACGGTGAGTCGGTAGACGAAGGCACCAAGGCGATAACCGTTAAAGTCCTGTCCTTTGCCGGCAAGGTCAACACTGCAACGCGCTGGTTTGACAGTGGGGTGCACCCGACTCTGCGGGTTCAGACCCAACACGGCTACGAGGTGACGGGCACTTTCAACCATCCCTTGCTCGTTTGCTCTCTTGACGGCGACGGGCGCCCGACTTTCGTTTGGAAAACACTGGAACAATTGCAAGTCGGCGACTTTGTAGTCATTGACCGCAGCGGTGCCTTGTGGACGACACAACCCGTTGATCTGCGCCCGTTTCATCCGCCCCTCCCCGTCGGGTCGCGGGCGCCTCGCCATCTGTTGCCGGCAAAATTGGACGAACGGTTGGCGTTCCTGTTAGGCGCGTTGGTGGCAGACGGAACAGCGCGCAAGCGGGCCATTGAGGTCACGGTAACGCCCGGTGAATTTGCCGATGCCTTCCAACAAGTGTGGTCCCAAGTGTTCCCGACCTGTCGGTTGCACAAGCGGTTGCGACCGCGCGTCGGTTTGGGCAAGCAGCCGCTCTGGCGGATGCAAATTGCGTCAAAGCAGGTGGTCGCCTTCCTGCACCGCTTGGGCGTGAAGGGCAAGGCTAAAGGGCGCGTCGTCCCGCCCGTTATCTTGCGTTCGCCCTCCTCGGTGGTCGCTGCGTTCCTGCAAGCACTGTTTGAAAGCGGCAGCGTGGTAGAGCAATCCAGCGGGACGCTCTCCCGCGTGACTTTGAGTTCCGGCAGTGAGCAACTTGTCAAGCAGGTGCAGGTCTTACTTCTGCGGTTCGGCATCGCCAGCGCCCGCTACTTTGACCCCGACCGCAAAGAGTGGCGGTTGTGCCTTGAGGGTGTGGAAAACTTGCGGCTGTTTGCCGAGCGTATCGGCTTTGTTTCGGAAACGAAACGCCGCGCGCTGCAGGAAGGGTTGACGCACCTGTCAAGCAAGGTGTTGGTGCGGCATAGCCTCATGTCCCTTTTGGCGGCGTATGCTCGGCGTGTCGCTCAACGCCATCGCGCATGGTTCCGCCAGCACAACCTTGACCGTCCTGCCCGCTTGGTTCCGGTGCTACCGCGCTGGGCGGAAGCGTTGACACAGTGCGACTTGGTAGGGCTCCTTTTCGCCCCTCAGCCCCGTTACCTGTTTGACCGCGTCGTGGCGATAGAGCCGGCCGGTTGGCAGCGGGTCTACTCGGTGCGGGTAGACAGCGATTGTCACTCGTTCGTCGCCAACGGTTTTGTCAACCACAACACCGAGTGCCGCTTGTCACCCATTGCGATGGCGCTGTTGGAAGACATTGACAAGGACACGGTGGATTGGCGCCCCAACTACGACGAAAAGCACATGGAGCCTGTCGTGCTGCCGGCGAAGGTGCCCAACTTGCTCATCAACGGGGCGACGGGCATCGCCGTCGCGATGGCGACGGAAATTCCGCCCCACAACTTGGGCGAGGTCGTGGACGCGCTACTGCACCTGATTGACAACCCTGACGCCAACATAGACGACTTAATGCGCTTTTTGCCCGGTCCCGATTTTCCGACGGGCGGCATCATCGTCGGCAAAGACGGCATCCGCGACGCCTACACAACGGGGCGCGGCACGATTGTCTTGCAAGGGCGGGCGACGATTGAAAACTTGCCGGGCGGACGCACCGCCATCGTCATCACCGAATTGCCCTACCGCGTCAGCAAAGAACAACTCATCGTCCAAATCGCCAACTTGGTGCAAAGCCGCAAGTTGGAAGGTGTCGCTGACATCAACGATGAGACCGACCGCACGGGTATGCGCATCGTCGTGGAAGTCAAACGCGATTACAACCCGCGCGCCGTTTTGTCGCAACTTTACAAAGTCACCAACCTGCGGGTCAACTACGGCATCATCTTGCTGGCGCTGGTCGACAACGAGCCCAAAATCCTGACGCTCAAAGATATCCTGCAGCACTATCTTGACCACCGCCGCCAAGTCGTCACGCGGCGCACGCAGTTTGAGTTGCGCCGCGCTGAAGCCCGCGCCCATATCTTGGAGGGCTTGCGGTTGGTCGCCCGCAACCTAGACGAAGTGATCGCGCTCATCCGCCGCAGCGAAAGCCGTGAGGAAGCCCGCGAGCGGTTGATGCGCCAGTTCAAGTTGAGCGAACAGCAAGCCGACGCGATCTTGAACATGCAACTGGGGCAACTGACCCGCCTTGACCAACAGCGGTTGCGTGAGGAGTATGAGGCGCTCATTAGGCGGATTGAAGAGTTGCAGTCCATTTTGCGCAGCCCAAAGCAAGTGGACTTCATCATCAAGCAGGAATTACAGGAAGTCAAACGCCAATTCGCTGACCATCGCCGCACCGCGATCGTCGCCCAAGCCGAAGACGCCGATGTGCCGATGGAAGAGTTGTTGGCGGAGCAGGACATTGCCATCGCCATCAGCCGCGACGGCTACATCAAACGGTTGCCCCTTGAGGCTTACTTGGAGCGGCGACGAGGCAAAACGACCATCGGGTTAAGCCGCAAGGAGCAAGACGCGTTGGCGGATCTGGTCATCGCGTCCACGCGCCACACGCTCCTCTTCTTCAGCAACAAAGGGCGCTGCTACCAACTGCGCGCCTACGAAATTCCCGCCGCCAGCCGCGAGGCGAAAGGGACCCACTTGGGTCAATTGCTGCAACTGGACAGCGATGAGCAAATTGTCGCCACCGTGCCCATCGCCACCTTTGACGGCGGCGGCTACCTCTTCATGGCGACCCGCAACGGCACGGTCAAAAAGTCGCCCCTTGGTGAATTCACGACCCGCTTGGCAAAGGGCGTACAGGCTATCACGCTGACGGAAGGCGATGAACTGTGCGGCGTCAAATGGACAGACGGCAACAAGGAAGTGTTGCTGGCGACGGCAAAGGGCATGGTCATCCGCTTCAAGGAAGACGAAGTGCGCCCGATGGGGCGACAAGCGCAAGGCGTGCGGGGCATCAGCCTGCAGGAAGGCGACAAGGTCGTCTCCTTTGACTTGGTAGAAGCGGGCGACGATTCAGTGTTGGTCGTCTCCGCGTTCGGTTACGGCAAGCGCGTGGCGCTCAAGGAAATTCGCCCGCAAGGGCGAGGTGGCAAAGGGCTCATCTTGATGGGGCTGGACAAGAAGACGGGCGACTTGGTCGCGGTGCAAGTCGTTCGCCCTGACGACGCGGTGCTCATCACGACGGCGCGGGGCGTTGTCGTGCGGTTGGAAGTGGCACAAGTGCGCAAACTCAGCCGCGCCGCACGCGGGCGTGTGTTGGTGCCTGTCAAAAACGGCGATGTCATCACGGGCGTCACGCTCGTCGTCCGACCGACGGAAGAGGCGTAAGATGAGATGGCTGCAGAACTTCCCGATGATGTGGTCGTCACGCTGGACGGGATTGTGCTGCGCCCGACGGCGTTGCCCGTTCGCCCTGATTGGTCTCATTTGTTCGGGCGCGATGCACCGTTGCTGCTGGAAATCGGCGTCGGCAACGGGGAGTTTCTGGTTTGGCTGGCACAACGCTTCCCTGACGCCAACTGCGTCGGCGTGGAGGTCGCCCGCAAATTTTTGTTGAAAGCCCGCAACCGCGTGCGGCAAGCGGGCGTGACCAATGTGCGGTTGCTGCCGATGGAAGGTAGCCACGCCCTATCGCGCCTGTTTGCGCCCGATAGTTTGACGGCACTTTACCTGAACTTCCCCGACCCTTGGCACAAGCGGCGCCACCACAAGCGCCGCTTGGTAGACGCAGCGTTTGCGTGGCTGCTGGCGTCACGGCTGCGGGAAGGCGGCACTTTCATTGCGGTGACCGACGATGAACCTTACGCACAAGAGGTGCTGGCAGCCTTTTCGGCGTGTCCCGCTTACGCGCCGTTGTGGACAACGCCCTTGCGCCACGAGTTACCCGACTACTACGCCACCAAGTATGCCCGCAAGTGGAAGGCACAAGGGCGACGGCTGTTCTACCTGGGCTTTCGCAAGGTGCGACAAGTGGACCAACCCGAATGGTTGGAGCGCATTTACCCGTTGGCAGTGCTGCGAGGCGATGAGCCAATGCCGCAGGTAACGCTGCAAGTCAGCCAACCCGTCGATTGGGAGCAATTGCGCCAACACATTCCGCGCCAAACCTTTCGGCACAGCGACGAGTGCGTCATCGTCGTCAAAGACGCCTACCGCGGCGATGACCGCGTATTAGTGGATGTGATTGTCGCCGAAGGTAAGTTGACCCAGCGGTTTTTCGTCGTCGCCCATCCACACAGCGACGGCATTTTGTTGCGGTTGCACGAAGTCGGTTGCCCCGATCCGACCAAAGGTGTCCATCGGGCGGTGGCATTGCTTGCCCGCACCGTAATGGCGTCGTTGCCTGGCGCCACTGTCAAGCACACGACCTGTTTGCCTGCGGTGTGGCGGGCGATTGATCTGGGAGGTTGATGCGCCTTTTCAGGGCGCCTTAGCGTGCGTCCTTACGGTCGGTAACTGCGGCAGTTGCCGACTGATTGCCCACACCATTGCCATCACCGCTGCTGCCGTCCAAAAAGGCAAGGTGGGGGCGAGGTGAAACCAGAAACCCGCCCACAGCGGACCGAGGATTCGGGCGAAACTGCCTGCACTCTGGTAAACGCCCAGCACGCTACCTTGTAGGTCTTCGGGGCTGAGTTGCGAGACGAGGCTGGCGAGGGACGGTTGCGCCATTGCGCCCCCAATAGACAACACCGCAAGGCACGGGAAAAGCCACACCCAATAAGGCACCAGCGGCAATAAGGCTAACCCCACGACCGTTAACCCCGTGCCGGCGACGATGAGGCGCGGTTCGCCGAACCGCTTTGCCCAGCGCCCGACGGCACCCGCTTGCAGCGCTCCCATCAAAAAACCCGAAAAGCCCAGCAACCATCCGACCCGCAGCCCTGCCTGCTCGGTCGTCCAATGCCAACGGAGTGGCAAAAACAGCGGCAGGCTGAATTGCAAATTGGCGACGGCGAAAGTGGCGAAAAAGAATAACACGACACACAGCAGCAGGGCACGGTTGCGCTGAATTTGTTGAAACGCTTGCCAGCGCGACAAGGTCGGTGATGCCGCATTGTGGCGCATCGGTTCGGGCAGAAGGACCCATGCGCTCATCAGTGCCAGCGATGACAGCGTTGCCGCTCCCAAGCCGATGGCGTGAACGCCGCCCCAATAGCCCAGCATACCGCCCAGCGGCGGACCCAAGACGAAGCCCAGCCCAAACGCAGCACCGATGAGCCCCATCGCACCAGCCCGTTCATTAGGCGGTGTGATATCGGCGAGATAGGCTTGTGCGACGGCGATGTTGGCGGCGGCGATGCCCGCCACCAACCGCGACGCAAACAGCATCGCCACCGAATTGGCGAGGGCGAATAGGGTGTAGCCGATGACGGAACCCGCCAGCGAGACGAGGAGGATAGGGCGGCGCCCGATGCGGTCGGACAAACTGCCCCAAACGGGCGCAAACAGGAACTGCATCGCCGAATAAGTCGCAAACAGAACGCCGACGAGCCATTCGGGCGCCCCCAACGCATGGGCATACGGACCCAGTTGCGGGATGACCATGCCGAACCCCAATAAGTCCAGCGCTACGATGGCGAACAGGGTTTGCTTTTGCCGCTGCATCGTCACACGCTCCCGCTGCGTTAAAGTCTCAGGTGGTAGAGAAAGGCGCCTCAATTTTTGCACGCACTTTGCTAACCAGTGGCGTTCGTCGCGCTGAACACTGCGTGGCGCTCAGTGCAAAAGTTAATAGGCGGTTTGCTTCGCCAGCAAAGGTCGGAGAGTATGGCGTGCCGAACGGTGCGCCCTGCGAGTTTGGAGGCTCGGGTTCTTACCTAACTGACAATTTCGGCGTGTGTGCTTCTAAGGCAAATTCGGCGCTGCTTTAACAGCGCCCTCCCGATGGTGACCTGATCAAAAGGGCGATCCTGCCGAGACGGTCAAGGGAGTGGTCCAGCGATGGTGCTGAAGCGGATGGATCCCGAGGAAGCGCGGCGCGAGATTGAACGGTTGCGCCAAAACGCCATAGACAAACCCGTTGAAGCGCTGAGCCATGCGGAAGCGGCGCAGGAAGCGGAGCGCTTGCGCAGGGAGTTGACCATCCATTGCTGGCTCTACTATGTGCTCAACGCCCCCATCATCAGCGACGAGGAGTATGACCGTCTGTTTCGCCGCTTAGTGCACATTGAGGAGCGCTTCCCCGACCTCATCACACCCGACAGCCCGACGCAACGGGTCGGCTTTCCACCAGCGGAAGAGTTTGCAAGGGTGCGCCACCGTAAGCCGATGTTGAGTTTGGACAACGCTTTCAACGAGGAGGAGTTGCGCGCCTTTGACCAACGGGTTAAGCGCTTCCTTGGGCTGCCGCTGACCGAAACGGTGGACTATACCTGCGAGTTGAAAATTGACGGCTTGGCGGTGAACTTGACCTACGAAAACGGTGTGTTGGTGTTGGGTGCGACGCGAGGCGATGGGGTTGAAGGTGAAGATGTGACCAACAACCTGCGGACGATCAAAACCGTCCCGCTGCGCTTGCTGGTGGACGACCCGCCACCTCTCATTGAAGTGCGGGGCGAAGTCTTCATGACGAAGGCGGATTTTGAGGCGCTTAACGAGGAGCAGAAGCGCAAAGGCGAACGCCCCTTCGCTAACCCCCGCAATGCCGCCGCCGGTTCCGTCCGCCAGTTGGACCCCAACATCACGGCGCAACGGCGCTTGGACATTTTCTGCTACGGCGTCGGCTACCACGAGGGCGTTGCGTTTGAGACGCAATGGGAGGTGTTGCAATGGCTGCGCCGCGCAGGCTTCAAGGTCAATGAGCACAGCCGGCTGTGTCACGGTATCAGTGAAGTCATTGACTACTGTTACGAGTGGGTGCGGCGCATCCGTGAAGAGCCTTACTCCGCCGATGGCGTCGTCATCAAGGTCAATCGCTTGGACTGGCAGGAGCGGTTGGGCGCGACAGCCCACGCGCCCCGTTGGGCGATCGCTTTCAAATTCCCCGCTGAACAAAAGGAAACGCGGTTACTCAACATCGTCGTGCAAGTCGGACGCACGGGCAAGTTGACACCCGTCGCTGAGTTGGAGCCAGTGCAAGTGGAAGGCGTGACCATCACCAGCGCGACGCTGCACAACGAAGACCAGATCAAACGGTTGGATGTGCGCGTCGGCGATTGGGTCATCATCCAGCGGGCAGGCGGTGTTATCCCTGAAGTCGTCGGCGTTGTCAAGGAAAAACGAACGGGCGCTGAGAAGCCGTTTGAGATGCCGAAAGAGTGCCCGATTTGCGGGACAGCGGTTGTCCGCCCGTTCGGCGAAGTGGATTACTATTGCCCCAACGAGGAATGCCCGTCACGAGTGGAAAATTGGGTCAAGCATTGGTGCTCGCGCAACGCCCTGAATATTGAGGCGTTGGGCGCAGAGCGCATCCGTCAACTCGTGGAAGCAGGACTCATCAACGACCCTGCCGACCTTTACTTCCTGCAGAAGGAGCAACTGGTGCGGTTGCCAGGGTGGGGTAACAAGTTGGCGACGAAAGTGCTGAGCGAAATCCAGCGGAGCAAAACAGCACCCCTTTCGCGCTTCATTTTTGCCTTGGGCATCCGTCATGTCGGTGAACGGGTCGCCGAGTTGCTGGCGAAAAAGTTCGGGAGTTTAGAGCGACTGGCACAAGCGGAAGAGTGGGAAATCAAGACCATCCCCGGCATAGGACCCAAAATCGCCGAAAGCGTCGTCCGCTTCTTCCGCAGCGAACTTGGGGAACGGTTGATGGAAAAGTTGCGCAAGGCGGGCATCCAACCGTCGGCAGAAGAAGAAGTCGTGGTCGTGGATTCGCCGCTGAAGGGTAAGGTCGTCGTGTTCACGGGCGAACTGAACCGCTGGACCCGCTCGCAAGCGGAGGAACTGGTCAAACGGTTAGGCGGGCGCCCGGCGTCCAGCGTGTCGCGACAGACGGATTTCCTCGTCGTCGGACAAAACCCCGGCAGCAAATTGCAACGGGCGCAAGAGTTGGGCGTGAAAATTTTAAGGGAGGATGAGTTTGCGGCTATCGTTGAACGCGCGCTTGGTGCAGCGTCCGCTGATCGTCCGGTCTCGGCGTCAGTCAAGGAGCCGTAACGAAGAGGTCCGAGAACCATATGGCAGCGAAAGACCCTTGGGTGTATTGGCGTTGCGTCATCGCACTGGGACGGCAGGGGCAATGGCGTGAGGCATTGGCACGCTTGCTCTCCGCATGGGGGTGCGGTGGGCTGTTCGTTCGGCGCTCCAAAGAGTGGCAAGCCGTTTTCATCGTCAGCGGCACCCCGACAGCATTGCCGCTGACGCCGGTCCCACAAGGTGAAGTGGCGCCGATAACGACCCAATCGCCCCGTCGGCGGTGGTGGTTAGTGACGGTGCCGCCCGATTGCCGCAACCCATCTTATGCGCTGCTTTGTCCCAGCCGCTCAGTCTCTGCGCATCAGGCGCGCTTTTGGGCGGAGTTGTGCGCGATCTGGTTGACTGTTGCCGCTGAAGGGTGGCAGCGGGTGATTGACAGTTTCGCCGAGCCCATGCTGGTCACGGACACGCACGGCACTTTGTTGGCGTGGAACGCCGCCGCTAACACCCAATGGAATGTGAGCGGCGTGTTGGAAGTGGGGCGTGCCCTTTGGACTTTGGGGGCATCGGAGCAAGACGGTGAATGCTTGCAAGAGTTGCTGCGGTTAGGCACTTCAGGCGGTGTCGTGACTTTGCGGGTTACCGATTCCCCGACGGCTTATCGGGTGTTTGTGACGGCGGTGCCTTCAGGGCACCGCTTGTGGCGTTTTTTACCGCTGCACATTGACAGCCTGCAGTTTCAACACCTCGCCCGCTCGTTTCAAGTAGCGACTTTAGGTGAATTGGCGTCGGGCATTGCGCACGAAATCAACAACCCGCTCCAAGTTATCTTGGGCAATGTGGAAATGGCGCTGGAAGAAGGGGAGATGGATGAAGCGACGCGGGAAAAACTCGTTGACATCCTGACAGCCGCAAACCGCATCCGCCAGGTGACCCATGCCCTTATCCATTTCGCAGACGCGCGGCGCACGCAGGAAGCGGAACTGTTAGACATCAACACAGCCATTCGGGAAGCCGTGCAACTGGCGAGTTATTCGCTGGCGCGGGACGGGATTCAAGTGACCGCTGAGTGCTCTCCTCAAACACTGCTCGTCTTGGGACGCCGAGGTGACTTAGAGGAGGTGGTCGTCCAACTGGTGCGGAACGCCGGCGAAGCCATTATCCAAGCCCGTAAGGGGTCACAGGTGCTTGTCCGCACCTATCAGCGCAACGGATGGGGACGCATTGAAGTAGACGACGACGGTCCAGGTGTGCCGGTGGATTTGCGCGACCGCATTTTTATCCCGTTCGTCACGACCAAAGCCGAACGGGGCGGCACTGGATTAGGCTTAGCCATTGTCCAAAACATCGTCGTCGCCCATCGCGGGCGCGTCTGGGTGGAAGAATCCCCCCTTGGCGGGGCACGGTTCATCGTGGAGTTGCCGCTGTGGCAGCCGGCGACAGGAACACCTGTCGCCGAGGTGTCTCAGCCTGAGCGCGGATAGCCCACAGCAACGGGAAGCAGCGCAATGACACCGTCAGGAAAGGAGGCTGGTGTGGGATGTTTCCCCAAGTCACAGAACGCAAAGCCGCTATCGGCGTCTTCGGCGGCTCAGGGCTTTACAAGATGGAAGGTGCGACAGTGTTGGAAGAAATCAAGGTGGAGACGCCCTTCGGAGCCCCCAGTGACCTCATCACCATCGTGGACATCGCCGGCAAGCGCGTGGCGTTCCTGCCCCGCCACGGGCGCAACCACCAATATCCGCCGCACAAAGTCCCTTACAAAGCCAATGTGTGGGCGATGAAAGCGCTGGGCGTAGAGCGTATCCTCGCCCCCAACGCCGTCGGCAGTTTGCAACGGCACATCAAGCCTGGCGATTTCGTCATCTGCGACCAATTCGTTGACCGCACCCGTCACCGCGACGACACCTTCTTCAACGGTCCTGTCACGACCCATGTCAGCACCGCTGACCCCTATTGCCCGCAGTTGCGCCAGATCGCCGTCCAAGCCTGCAAGGATTTGGGCATCCCCCATCACGAACGCGGCACCGTCGTCGTCATTGAAGGACCGCGTTTCTCCACGAAAGCGGAAAGCCGTTGGTTCACGCAAATGGGTTGGGAAGTCATCAACATGACCCAGTATCCCGAAGTCGTGTTAGCGCGGGAAGCGGAACTTTGCTATGTCAACATCTCCATCGTCACCGACTACGACACCGGTCTGGTCGCTGACGGGGCGGTGCAACCCGTTTCGGCAGAGGAAGTCATGCGAAACTTTGCCGCCAGCCTGGAAAAGGCGCGCGCGTTGTTGGTGGAAATCGTTAAACGCGTTCCGACAGAACGCACTTGCCATTGCGGTGAAGCGCTCAAGCATGCCCGCGTCGTTGTTTGAACCGAACGCTCCCAAAGGAGGGTGACGACAATGGCGATCGTGCCGATCGTGCCGGGATTGAAAGAAGCCATCCGTAACATCCCCGATTTTCCCAAGCCGGGGATTTTGTTTCGCGACATCACGCCCGTGCTGCAAAACCCTGACCTTTTTCGGCGGGTGATTGACACCTTCGCTCAAATCTACGAAGGGCGCCAAATTGATGTCATCGCCGCTGTGGAGTCGCGTGGGTTCATCTTCGCCGCTCCTTTAGCGATCCGGTTGGGAGCTGGGTTTGTCCCGTTGCGCAAATCGGGCAAGTTGCCCTACATGACCTACAAGGTCCACTACGCGCTGGAATACGGCATTGAAGCGTTGGAGATGCATGTGGACGCCGTTCAGCCAGGTCAACGCGTGCTCATTATGGACGACCTGCTGGCGACGGGGGGCACCGCCCATGCCGCCGCCCGCCTTGTCTTGCAAGCCGGTGGCGTCATTGATTCGTTCGCCTTTGTCATTGAGTTGACCGATTTGAAAGGGCGCGAAAAACTGCAGGGCTATGAAGTCATCACACTGGTGCAGTTTCCGTGACGCACTGTGCTGAGCGTTCCCTGCCCGGTTTCAGAGAGACCGTAGGGGCAGGTTTCGCCCCTACGGTCGCGTCACTTCATCCCTTGCGGTCGTCATCCAGCGAATCTCGCAGGTGCATCCATGCATCCACGCCCAGCAGCGCCTTGAGTTCGTCAAAACTCACCATGCGGTCGCGCATCGCCAGGGTCGTCCCCGCCTCCTGCAGCGTTTGCGCCAACTCCATCACGGCTTTTGCCGTCACCAGCAGCGTGTCAATCGGGTAGACGACGATTTTGTAGCCCAGTTGCTCCAACTCCTTTGCCGTCAGGACGGGCGTTTTGCCGCCCGTCAGCATATTGACGAACTTAGGGTAGGGCACTTGTCGGGCGATCGTCTCCAGTTCGGGGACGGACAGAGGCGCTTCAATGAAGACGACATCGGCGCCGGCGTCGCCGTAAAGGTTAGCGCGCCGGATGGCTTCGTCCAAGCCGTAAACTTCCCGCGCGTCGGTGCGGGCGATGATGACAAAGTTGGTATCGGCGCGGGCTCTTTGCGCTGCCTTGAGTTTCAAGACCATCTCTTCGGCGGGGATCACCTGCTTGCCTTCAAAGTGCCCGCAGCGTTTGGGCACCACTTGGTCTTCCAAGATGATCCCTGACGCCCCCGCCGCTTCAAACTCGGCGACAGTCCGCACGACATTGTGGACATCGCCGTGTCCCGTGTCGCCGTCGGCGATCAGCGGGACCGTGAGCCGGCGCGCCATGCGCCGGACGGCGTCTGCCATTTCCGTCAGCGTCAAAAAGTTCAAGTCGGGCAAGCCCAACAGGCTAGCGGAAGTGCCGAAGCCGCCGATAAACACCGTCTCAAATCCCGCCCGCTCCACCAGCAGGGCAGTGAAAACATCGTGAGCGCCGAAACTGCGGATGATGCCCGGCTGAGCGAGCAGTTCTCGCAAGCGGGCGTTCTTTCGCTGCGGTGTGACGGCGGGCTGCAACATCTCTTGTGTCCCTCCTTGTCGTTCAGTAGGGCTCTTGCTCCTCCTGCCACCGTCTGGTGGCGTCCAGCCAAAACAAGTAGGTCTCGTAGCGCTCTTTGGCGATTCCGCCCTGTTCCACAGCGGCGCGGACACCGCAGCCGGGCTCAGCAGTGTGCGTGCAATTGTTGAACTCGCAGGTATAGCCCCGAAATTCGGGGTAAAGGTGGGGCAGCGTTTCCAAAGCGACCCATTGAGGCAGGTCTACTTTTTGGAAGCCCGGCGTGTCGGCGACCCAGCCGCCCTGCGGGTTGGGTAACAGCCGCACCTCCGTCGTGGCGTGGCGCCCGCGCCCCGTCTTTTCGCTGACTTCTTCGGTGCGCAGTTGGGCGCCGGGAATCAGCGCGTTCAGCAGCGACGATTTGCCGACGCCTGACGGTCCCGCCAGCACGATCAAATTGCCTTTCATCGCGTCCCGCAACTCGGTCAATCCGTCGCCCGTCTCCACGCTGGTGCGCAAAACGGGATAGCCCAGCCGCTCGTAGAGGGCGACCCAATGTCCCAGTTTGGGCGCATCGCGTTTGCGCACCAAATCCATCTTGTTGAAGACGATGGTGACGGGCACTTCAAAAAACTCCGCTTGCGCCAACAACCCGTCCAAAATCAAGTTGCTGAAGTCAGGTTCGCGCCAACTCATGACGATCAGCAGTTTGTCCACATTCGCAACGGGCGGTTGAGGCAACAAGTTTTTGCGCTCTTCCACGGCTTCAATGGCGACTTCGTGGGGCGCGACGAAGCGCACTTGCACCCAATCGCCAGCATAAATGCGTTCGCCTTGCTTGAGCAACTTGCCGCGTGGGATGCCCAAGACGATACGCTGCTGGTCGGGCAACCACACTTCAATGCGCATAGCGCTGCGGGCAACGACGAACCCTCGCATCCCATCAAACCGTCCCCGTTCCGCAAAGTGTGCGGCAAAGTTTTTGCAGCCCAGTTGAAAGCGACGTCCGACGCGAAAAATGTTTTACACCTCGCGTAACGCCGACCCGTCGGTAAGGGCACAGCGTGCCGTGCCCCTTCAGAAAAAAAAACGACGCGGCGCTTGAAAGTTTGCCGCACAGCGATGCGCAAGGAGGGTTCATCGCCATGAGCGAAGTGCGCGTAGAACGCGATGCGTTGGGCGAGGTAGCCGTGCCCGCATGGGCGTTGTGGGGCGCGCAAACGCAGCGCGCCATGGAAAACTTCCCTATCAGCGGCATCCGCTTCCCCCGCGCCTTCATCCGCGCCTTGGGTCTGGTCAAAAAGTGCGCTGCGCAGGTCAACCGCGAGTTGGGCTTGCTGGACGCCCAACGCGCCGCAGCCATCGTGCAAGCGGCGCAGGAAGTCGCCGACGGCAAATGGGACGAGCATTTTCCGCTGGACATCTTCCAGACAGGTTCGGGCACTTCCACCAACATGAACGCCAACGAGGTCATCGCCAACCGCGCCTGTGAACTGTTAGGCGGACGGCGCGGCGACAAAACGCTGGTGCACCCCAACGACCATGTGAACTTGGGACAGTCGTCCAACGATGTCATCCCGTCCTGCATCCACATCGCCGCCGCTTTAGCCATCCACGAACAGTTGCTGCCAGCGATGGAACGGCTACATCGTGCCCTCAGCGAAAAGGCGCGGGAGTTTGACGACATCGTGAAAACGGGGCGGACGCATTTGATGGACGCGATGCCCGTTCGGTTGGGGCAAGAGTTTTCGGGCTACGCCGCGCAAATCGCGTGGTGCAAGGAACGCCTTGTAGCGACCCTGCCCCGCCTTTACGAGTTGGCGCTAGGTGGGACAGCGGTTGGCACGGGCATCAACACGCATCCCGAATTCGGCAAACGCGTCGCTGAAGCGTTGGCGCAGGCGACGGGCTTGCCCTTCCGTGAGACGCGCAACCACTTTGCGGCGCAGGCGGGGATGGAAACAGCCGCGGAAGTCAGCGGGGCGCTGAAAACCCTCGCCATCGCCCTTTACAAAATCGCCAACGACTTGCGCTGGATGAACTCTGGACCGCAAGCGGGTTTGGCAGAAATCCGCCTGCCTGCGTTGCAGCCTGGGTCGTCCATCATGCCCGGCAAAATTAACCCCGTCATCCCTGAGGCTGTCATGATGGTGGCGATGCAAGTGTTCGGCTGTGACGGGACGGTGACGGCAGCGGCGGCATCAGGCAACTTTGAACTCAATGTCGCCTTGCCTGTCATCGCCTATAACTTGCTGCTGTCCACCACGATTTTGGCGAACGCCTGCGAGGTGTTAGCGAACAAATGCGTCGCGGGCATCGTCGCCAACCGCGCACATATGGAGCGCTTGGCGGCGCAAAACGCCATTTTGGCGACAGCGTTGACGCCCTACATCGGCTATGACAAAGCCGCTGAAGTCGTCAAAAAAGCGATGGCGGAGAACAAGACTATCCGCGAGGTCGTGCTGGAGATGGGCTTGATGGACGCCGAGCAGTTAGACAAAGTGCTGGACATCCGCCGGATGACCGAAGGGGGGTTCGTCGCTGGCGTCAGCGCAGGCGGTTGAGCCAATTAGGGTGTGTCCATTGCAGCGGGTCAACGGGCGTGCCGTGCACATAGAGCGCCCAGTGCAAGTGCGGTCCTGTTGCCACGCCGGTGCTGCCGACGGTGCCGATGATTTGCCCTTTGTAGACTGTCTCCCCCTCTCGCACGCGTGTCGCCGCCAGATGGAAGTAGGCGGATAAGACGCCCTGCCCGTGATCCAGCAAAACGGCGGTGCCTTCCAGCGTGAAGGGGCGCGCCAGCAAGACTCGCCCCTCGTTGGCAGCCCGCACGGGTGTCCCTGTCGGGGCGGCGAAATCCACGCCTCGGTGGATGCCTTGCGGCTCACGCAATCCCACATAAATGCGACGCAACCCGAAAGGCGCTGTGACGCGCCCCCGCACGGGCAAAAGAAAAGCCCCCTGCCAAAGCTGCTCTGGCGTCGCTGTCGCCAACATCGCCCGCCAAAGGGCTTTCTCAGCGGCGACTTGCGGGACGGCAAACAAGCGGCGCTTCGCTGCCGACAACCGCACCCGTTGACTCGGAAAGCGTCTCGCCTGCACCGGCACCGTCACGGTGAATGTTTGCGGACCCTCTGCGCGCTCAACACGAACAGCCAACGGATGCGGACCTGCGGGCAGGTCAGCGGGCACGCCCAGTAGCGCCCGCCAGCGCCCGTTAACGAAGTAGACAGGCAACGGTCGGCACCGCCACACGACAGCCACAGCGGCGTCCGCTGGCACGGTCACAAAAATCGCCACCGTCTCGCCGGGACGCGGCGACGCCGGCACGACCGTGACGGACGGCGTTACGGCAAGCGTCAGTAACCTAAGCCACAGAGCGAGCATAGCGATCACGCTTCGGCAAGGAACTGTAACGCCGCTTCCAACGCGTTGTGCAGTTGCCGCATGATGGTGGGGCGGAGGCTGTAGCCGTGCCCCAAGCCGTTGATCAGCACCAGGGTAACGGGCACGCCGACAGCGCGCAACGCGTCGGCGAACCGTGTGGCTTGGTCGGGGGGCACGAGCCGGTCGCGGGTGCCGTGAATGAGGAAGCAAGGCGCCCCTTGAGGGTGAACATGCCACAGCGGCGATGCGTCCCGCCACAGTTCGGGCGCATCGCGGTAAAGTGCCCCCAAAAAGTCTCGCAGGTAGTTAGGCATTAGCGGCGACGGGTTTTCCGCAGCGGCAACATAGTAGGGCGCCGTCAAATCTGTCGGCGCAAAAATGGCGACAACGCGGTGGACGCGGCTGGAGATAGGAAAGCGCTCATCGTCCCGCAAGCCCAGATGGAGCGCCAGATGCCCACCGGCAGAAAGACCCAGCGCGCCGATCCGGTGCGGGTTAACACCCCATCTGTCGGCGTTTTCCCGCAGCCATCGCACCGCTGCTTGGGCGTCGTGCAACGCCGCAGGGTAACGATGGCGAGGCGCCAATCGGTAGCCGACGCAAGCGGCGACGAACCCCCGGCGCGCCAACAAGTAGCCCAACCACGCGACATCTTTGCGGCTGCCGACACACCATGCGCCACCGTGCAGGACGACAACGCCAACGCACGGCGTTCTTGACGCTTGAGCGGGCACAAACAAATCCAATAGGAGCGGCTCCGTCCCTTCGTGACCGTAAGGCAGATCTTCATGCACTGCGACATTGCGCCCAGCACGCGCGATGGCTTTTTGCCCCAGCCGATTGAAAAATATGACCCAAAGGTTTGCCAGCATCGCTTCCCACCAAACCTGCATCCAACCGCGATGCTTTGCACCGCTGCGCTCAGATGTCAACGACACTCCCACTCACCTCAGAGGGCAACGATGTATGCTTTAACGCTGCACGCTTTTCAGGTGCTTCCCTAGCGCGCTGCGAAGTCCTTGAATGGCGCAAGGATGTTGTGCCTACTTCCGACGGTAGCAGGGCCAAGGCGTCCTTGTCATAATTTTGGCGGCGTTGGCGCTCCCACCCTCTCATCAAGAGCGGCGGAGGGTGAACGCGCCCGATGAAGCCCGGCAACCTGCCCGCATTCTTTCGCTGGCGGGTAAGGTGCCCAAAGGCGTTGAGTCCTGCGGAGCATCGCAGGGCAAAAGATGAGAGGAGTGGGGCAAAGGCACTGCGCCCTTTCGGTCCCGCTCCTCTCGTTGTGCGGGAGCGCCCCGCCCACTGTTCTGGAGCGGTGACCGAAGGGCGGTAGGGATTGCCCCGCCCCTGCACTGCTTTCCGCCCTTCCCCGCTCGCACCCCAACCTTTGAGGAGGTGGGTTTCGCCAATGACGGCGCGTTTGCAAGTGGCAAACGGTATGACGCCGTTCGTGGAACAGATGCCCGTGGAAATCGTGGAACGCAAGGGCAAAGGGCACCCCGACTCGTTGTGCGACGGTGCCGCCGAAGAGTTATCGGTCGCCTTGTGTGAGTTCTATCGCCGCGAAGTCGGCGCCATCTTGCACCACAATGTGGACAAAGCCGTCCTCGTCGGCGGGGTCGCCGAAGCCCATTTTGGGGGCGGACACATCGTTGAACCTATCCAAGTGGACATCGTGGGGCGGGCGACCTTGGCATGGGATAGTCGCCACATTGACCCTGACCGCGCCTTCGCTGACCGCATCGTGCGGTGGCTGTGTCAGCAGGTGCGCCACTTGCAACCTGACCAAGTGCAGGTGCGGTTCCGCATCCGCCGTGGCAGCACCGACTTACAGGCTATTTTCCGCGATGACGATATGCCCCCTCTTGCTAACGACACTTCGTTTGCTGTCGGCTTCGCCCCCCTGAGCGAGTTGGAACGGCTGGTCTTGGAGACCGAACGCTTCTTGAACAGCGACGCGGGCAAACAGCGCTTCCCCCAATTGGGCGAAGACATCAAGGTCATGGGTGTGCGCAACGATGACACCATTCGCCTGACCATCGCCGCAGCCTTCGTCGCCGCTTTAACGCCCGACCGCGCTGTTTACGAAACGGTCAAGCGGCAAGTGGCGGCGTTTGTGCAAAACGAACTCGCCCCTCAAATCACGCGGCGCAAGGTGGAAGTGTTTGTCAACACCGCCGACACCGAAGGCAGCGCCTACATCACCGTTACAGGCACGAGCGCGGAAAACGGCGATGACGGGCAAGTCGGACGGGGCAACCGCGCCAACGGGCTTATCACGCCTTATCGCCCGATGACTTTGGAAGCCGTGGCAGGCAAAAATCCTGTCAGTCATGTCGGCAAGGTTTACAGCATCATGACCCATCTGATTGCCCACCGCATCGCCGAGCAAATCCCTGAAGTGCAGCAAGTTTACTGCTACATGGTCAGCCAGATCGGTCAACCCATCACCGACCCGCAAGTCGTCCATGTGGAAGTGTGGGGCGTGCCCGCCCATCGCATCCGCACGGAAGTGGCCCATATCGTGGATGAAGTGCTGGGCAGTTGGCGGGACATTCGCGATGGGTTCGTCGCGCGCCGCTGGCGCATCTATTGAGGTATGAGGGCACCGCGTTGGTATCGCCCTGCAAATCGGGGGGTGTGGGCGATGAGTTTGTTGGGCGTGGATGTCGGCACGACAGGTGTGAAAGCCGTCGTCTTCAACGCCGACGGCGTCATCTTGGGCAGCGGTTACCGCGAGTATCCGCTCCTTTACCCTGGACCTGCGGGGTGGGTGGAACTGGATAGCGAACAGGTTTGGCAAGCGACGAAAGACGCCATCCGCCAAGCCGTCGCCCAAGCGGGCAATCGTGACCCCGTTGAAGCCCTTGCCATCTCCAGCATGGGTGAAACCGCTGTCCCACTGGACGCCGACGGTAACCCGCTAATGAACGCTATCGCTAACTTGGACACGCGCGCTGTCGCGCAAGCCCAACGATTAGAGCAAACTTTGGGGCAACACCGCGTCTTTGCCCTGACAGGACATCCCGTTCACCCGATGTATTCCGTGCCCAAGTTGATGTGGCTGAAAGAGGAGCGCCCCAGCCTTTTCGCCCGCTTGTGGAAGTTTCTGTGCGCCCAAGACTTTTCGGCGTTTCGGTTGGGTATCAAAGACCCCGCCATTGATTGGTCGCTGGCGTCCCGCACCATGGGCTTTGATGTCGTCCGCAAAGTGTGGTGCTCCGAAGTGTTGCAAGCGGCAGGTTTGTCCGAAAACCTGTGGGCGAAACCGTTACCGGCAGGCGAAGCCATCGGCACCATTGACCCCAAAGTCGCTGACGAGTTAGGGTTGCCGAGAACTGTCGTCATCGCGACAGGCGGACACGACCAACCCTGCGGTTGCCTCGGTGCAGGCGTCGTCAAAGAAGGCGTGGCGATGGATGCCATCGGCACGGTGGATTGCATCACCGTCGCTTTCGCTCAACCCGTCTTGACCGAGGCGATGCGCCGCAATAACTTCTGCTGCTACCCCCATGTCGCCGAAGACTTGTATGTGACGGTGACTTGGAGTTGGACGGGCGGGATTTTGCTGCGTTGGTATCGCGACACCTTCGCCACTGAAGAGAAATCCGTCGCTGAGCGGATGGGTGTGGATGTTTACGACTTGATCGTCGCGCAAGCCAGTAAAACGCCGACAAACCTGTTTGTCCTGCCCCACTTCACGCCGACGACAGGCACGCCTTGGATGGACACGCAGTCCAAAGGCGTTATCGCCGGGTTGACCCTGAACACGACGCGGGGCGAGTTGGTGCGGGCGTTGCTGGAAGGCATCAACTACGAGATGCGGCTCAATTTGGAGTTGCTCAAGGAGGCTGGTATCGCCGTGCGGGAAATCCGGGCGATTGGCGGCGGTGCCCGCAGCCGCTTTTGGCTGCGACTGAAAGCCAACATGTTTGGTGTGCCTGTCGTCGCCCTGCAGGTGACAGAAGCGGCATGTTTTGGGGCGGCGCTGCTGGCGGGCAAGGCGGTCGGGAAGTGGGCGACGGTCGGCGACGCCGCTCAAGCGCTGGTGCAGGTGCGGGAAGTGTTTGAACCCGACGAAACGGAGCGGCGGCTTTACGACGAGCGCTTCGCCCTCTACCGTGAACTATATCCGACGCTGCGGGCATGGCTGCACAAAGTCAGCGGCTTATCGCGGTGACGCGCAGGCGGCGACCCGATCCACCCGCACGATGCGGTTGCATTCGTCCACGAAGACAAGCCGGCAGCGGAAATCCGCCAAAGCGTTTTCGGGCACCCACGCATACGCCAAAACGATGATGGGGTCACCGACCTGCACCAACCGTGCCGCTGCCCCGTTGACGCAAACGACCCCGCTGCCCCGTTCGCCCTCAATCAGGTAGGTCTCAAAGCGCTCGCCGTTGTTCAGGTTGAGCACATGCACCTGCTCAAAAGGCACCAAGTCCGCCGCTTCCATCAACGCGGCATCTAGTGTCAGCGAGCCTTCGTAATTGAGGTTGGCGTCAGTCACGACAGCGCGGTGGATCTTGGATTTGCACAACGAACGCCACATCCGTCTTCACCCCTTCTCGGCGCTGCATTAGCCTAAAACACGAGGGCAACTGCGTCAAGGTAACAGCAGCGCCCATAACCGTGTCACACGGAGGGACAAGACGATGGACGACAAACAAAGCCCTGAACCCGTTGATTTGAGCGACCCAGAGTTGGTTGAGCGGCTCATAGACGAATTGCTGGGCAGTTATCCCCGCGCCGCGCAATGGCGGCAATGGCGGGAGGCATTGGAAGAACGCCTGCAAAAGTTGCTGGAACTAAAGGCGAAAGGCATCGTGGAGTTCCCCGACCTAGACGAACGCATTGAGGAGTTGCACCGTTACATCGCTGTCTTGCACGAAGAGGAGTTGCTGACCGATTTCTTAGAGCAACAAGTGCGCATGGTTCTCGGCAAAGCCCGTTGGCGGAAAGCGTTGGAAGGCGACGAAGGGTGAGAGGGCAACCAGGTCGTGCCCTTACGGCAACGACACGACCTGTCCCGTGCGGTGCGCGACCACAAGGGCATGCTCCACCTCCATCGCCCGTAAGCCATCTTCACCCGTCGCAATCGTTGCGGGTTCGCCCCGCACAGCGGCGACGAAGGCTGCGATGCTGGGGGCAAAAGTCGCTTCAAACGGCAGCGGTTCGGGCAACGGAGAAGCGTCGCGCAAATCCAAGTTAGTGTCCAACTCACCACAGATGTTAGCGTGGCGCATCCGCCGCAGCGTGATGCGTCCTTTGTCGGTGAGCAAATGCAGTTCCAGCATGAAATCGTCCAAACGGTGCCGAACGCTGCTGGCGAGCACGCCCAAAAACCCGCGCTCAAAGTGGACGAGAGCGCCCATCCCCCGCGATGGGATGTAAAGCAAATCGTCGCTGATACCCGTCTCAAACCCACGGTAAGGTGCCTCGCTGCGGTCGCCTTTAAGTGCCGCTTGCACCGCAACGATCTCACCGAACAGGAACCGCAGCAAGTCCACGCCATGATGGTGGCAATAGCCGTGTGTCAACAGCGTCACCAGCAGCGGTTCACCGATAGCGCCGCTGTCCAGCAACTGTTTGAGCCACTGCACCGACGGAATGTGACGGTAGTTGAACTGTGTCGCCAACAGCCGTCCAACTTGACGCGCCGTTCGCACCATCGCTCGCGCTTCGTCCAGCGTCGCCGCCAACATCTTTTCGCAAAGGACATGCGCTCCTGCTTGCAGTGCCGCGATCGTCGGCGCCGCGTGATGCCCTTCCAAAGTGCACACCGAAACGATGTCGGGGCGGACAGTTTGCAGCATTATCGCGTAATCGGTGAATGCCTGCGCGCCGTAGGCGTTTGCCAACTGCTGGGCTTTTTCCGCCACGATGTCGCAACAGCCGACAATTTGCACGCCGTCCAGCCGGGCGTAAGCGGCAGCGTGTTGACGCCCTTGCCCACCGCAACCGATGATGGCTACCCGCACCTTTGTCTGCCTCCTTGCGTGCGGCGACGGACATCGCCGCCGACTTTTACGGCAATCGCCCGAATCGGCTCAAGGGATAATAGCGCAGCACGACTTCACCTTCAATCAAGTCCAGCGGGACAGGTCCGTAAGTGCGGCTGTCTTCGCTGACACCGCGGTTGTCGCCCATCACGAACACGGCATCGTCGGGCACGACCCCATGCCAGTAGCCAGGCGTCACCGTTTGCAGGTAGGGTTCGGTGAGCAGGGCGCCGTTGATGTAAACTTGCCCCCAAGCGATGGTGATGACCTCGTTAGGCAAACCGATGACGCGCTTGATTAAACGATCGCCGTTGCCGCGTGGGTCGCGAAACATCACGATAGCACCGCGTCGGGGTGGGTTTGCGGGTGTGAACCGCCGGCGCCGCACCAAGACCCAATCCCCCCGCTGCAGCGTCGGGTTCATGGAGTTGGAAGTGACGATGGACGAGACGAACATCAAGCGGGTCAGCACCACCACCTCAACGCTCAGTACGACGGCTAATGCGACAAACACCCAAAACCATCGGTCTCGCACGCCCCGCCGTTTCGTTAACTGTTCCACCCAAGTTTCAGGAGGCGCCCCTACTGGTTGCTCTTCCATTGCCGCTCACCGCATGCCAAAAGCCTAACGCAGCAGTTGCCACTTTCGTGCCGCTGTAAGCGCGGCGCCTCAGCGGCGGGGCACGAACAACCGCACCGTTGTCCCCTGCCCCTGCGCTGACTGAATTTCCACACGCCCGTTCAAGTCTTGTTCAATCAAGTTGCGGACGATGGTCAAGCCCAGCGTCGGGACGGACAAACTTTGCGGGTCAAACCCTTTGCCGTCGTCGGTCACCTCTATGCGCCACATGCCGTCCGTTTCTGTCACTTGCACAGCGAGCGTGCCGTCCCGCTCAAAAGCGTGTTTGCAGGCGTTGCGCAAAAGTTCGTGAAGCGCCGCTGCCAATGCGCTGGCTTGCTTCGGCGACAAGCGGATTTCGGGGCTGAGCAAAGTGAACCGCACCTGTTTGCCCTCGTGTCGGGCTTGCTCAACGACGGCGTGCGCCAGCTGCCAAATCAGTTCGCGCAGCGCCACAGATTCGCCCCGTTCCCGCGCCAGCAAATCGTGGACGGTGGCAAAGGTGCGCAACCGCTCAGCGGCTTCCAGCAAAACTTGCTTAGCAGTGTCAACGGGTGTTGTCCGTGCTTGCAGCCGCAGCCAACTGATGACGCTTTGCAAATCGTTTTTAACCCGATGGTGCACCTCCGACCGCAGCAACGCATAGCCGCGCAGCAACGGCACCGCTTTCTGCTGCAACCGTCCGACCGTGCCTGCATCGGTGCGCAACCAAACGGCGCGGTCAGTGACGGTCAAACCATAAGGCACATCGTCTAACGATAGCGCCGCATCGCCCCAGCGCCGTCGTCCCGTTGCGTCCCAAATGCTGACGCCGCTACGCCCTTGCACCGCCCACGCTAAAAGTTGGGATGGCACCACATCGCCCCATGTGGCTTTGGCGATGGACGCCAGCAACCGGTGCGGGAAACGCCACGCAGGAACGGGATGTGTCTCCAAGAGGGGCAAATCTACGACGACCACAAGGGGCGGTGAAGGGACCGATGCGATGAGGGCGGCGCAATGGGTGACCGGTTCCACGCCCCGCACCAACCCTAAAGGCGCTATCACCATGTTCCGTTTGCGGTGCACTTGGGCGGCGAACGGTTCTTCAACGACAGCGATCGTTTTACCGATGACGCGTTCGTCCCATTTGCCCTGCCTCGCCGCCAGCAGGGTCACGAAAGCGTCACCCCTGCGGGCGAGCAACCGCCCATCGCCGTTGCCCAACGCCGTCAGCGTTTGCAAGGCAAACGCTGGCAGGGTCACATCGCCTAACCCGTAACGCTGTGCCAGTGCGACAGCCGCCTCTGGCAAAGGTTCATGGGTCAAAGGGAGCGTCACCGCCTTTGTAGCGCGGTGGTGAAAGGCGGAGGGGGCGACCAATTATCGCCCCTCTTCCGCCATCGTCCCGTTGCCCTATACTTCGCCGCCCCGTTGGGGCGCCGGCAGTTTGCGCCGGTGATGGTAAGCCAAGCGGTTGATGGCTTGCAAGTAGGCTTTGGTCGCCGCTTCAATCGTGTCGGGTGAAATGCCGTGCCCGACGAACACATTGCCCTGTTCGTCTTCTATTCGCACGACGACATCCGCGACGGCGTCTGTGCCCGGTCCGACCGAGCGCACTTGAAAGTCCACAAGCCGATGCTTTTCCCTGACCAACTTGGCGACGGTGCGGTAGACAGCGTCAATCGGTCCGACGCCCGTTTCCGACGCCAGCAATTCGTTGCCATCCATGTGAATGCGCACGGTCGCCGTGGGCACGGTGCCCTTCCCCGAAACGACATGCATGTAGTCCAAGCGGTAGACGACTTCGTCGGCAGGGACAGCGTGCACCGTGTCGGCGACGAGGCTTTCTATGTCGGCATCGGTGACATGTTTTTTGCGGTCGGCAAGTTCCTTGAAGCGCTTGAACACTTCGTCCAGTTGGACTTTGGGCAACTCGTAGCCCAATTCCCGCAGTTTCGCTTCCAACGCGTGACGCCCACTATGCTTGCCCAACACGATACCGCTGCCAGGTAACCCCACAACTTTCGGGTCAATGATTTCGTAAGTCAATGGGTTGCTCAAGACGCCGTGTTGGTGGATGCCCGATTCGTGTCGGAAGGCGTTGGCGCCGACGATGGCTTTGTTGGGTTGAACGGGCATCCCCGTCAGTTCGCTGACCAAACGGCTGGTGCGGATGATTTGGTCGTGGCGGATTTGGGTATAGCAGTCCAACACTTGCCCGCGACAGTAGATCGCCATGACGACTTCCTCAAGGCTAGCGTTGCCTGCCCGTTCGCCGATGCCGTTGATGGTGCACTCCACCTGGTTAGCGCCCGCCATCACGCCCGCCAACGAGTTGGCGACCGCTAAACCCAAATCGTTGTGGCAATGGACGCTGACAAATTGCACCTTGCCGATGTTGGGCACTTTCTCAAATACAGTCCGCACCAATTGCCCAAACTCGTGCGGCAAGGCGTAGCCAACGGTGTCGGGGATGTTGATAGTTGTGGCGCCCGCGTCAATGGCGGCTTCAAAGACTTGGCAGAGAAAGTCAGGGTCGCTGCGGGTCGCGTCTTCGGCGCTGAACTCCACATCGTCAGTGTAATTGCGCGCCCATTTGACGGCTTGGATAGCGGCGTCCAACACTTGCTCGCGGGTCATACGGAGTTTGTATTGCAGATGGATGTCGCTGGTGGCGATGAAGGTGTGAATGCGCCGCTTTTGGGCTGGTCTCAAGGCTTCACCCGCCACCTCAATGTCCTGCTTGACAGCCCGTGAAAGCGCTGCGATGACGGGACCGTCGGCGGTACCGACTTGCTCCGCAATCAATTGGACGGCAGCGGCTTCACCTGGCGACGCGATGGGGAAGCCTGCTTCAATGACATCCACGCCCAACCGCGCCAGTTGCTTAGCGATTTCCAACTTCTCATGTTGCATCAAACTGACGCCCGGCGATTGCTCGCCGTCGCGCAGCGTCGTGTCAAAGATGGCGATATGGCGCGCCATCGGTCTCAGCCTCCTTCGGAAAAAGAGTGTGGGGCAAGGAGACGATGTGGCGGCAAGAACGCACCGTGTGTGAGGGAAAACAGAAATGGGGTCGCTCGGTCGGGCAGGGTCAGCGCCCGACCGATAGGAATAGCCGTAGGAGGACAGCAAGGGGCAACACCGCAGCGCGGTCACCTGCGGGCGCACAAGCACCGAAATCTTTCCAGACCAAAAGGTGTGCCATCGCAAGTTGCCCCCCTGTCACCCCGTCATTTTGGCACGACTTGCCTTCCATGTCAAGGTGACAGGGGGAGCGTTTGTTAGAACGCCCTTATCTGGTAAGGTGCGCCCATCTGCTTTGTTGAATTTTTCCTTTACGGCAGTGCCTTAGGGGGCTCGTCGCCTGACTTGCCCTTACGGTTTCATGTCATTGTTCGGCGGCTCAGGAGAGCCGCCCTCCGACCAAACCCCATTCTTCAACTTGCTCGGTGAGCGCACTTCGGTGTAATCAAAGGAGCCGCCTTCCAAGCAAACCTCATTCTTCAACCCAGCGGTGCCCATCGGACATCACCGGCGGGTTCAGCCCTCGCTGAGCCACCAACTTACGACAATCGGGAGAGACGATGCCCGCGCTTCCCGACCCTTGTCACGCCGCTGCGATAACCTCCGCGCGCGGTGTGACGGTAAAGGTGAACTCGCCTTGCTGCGCGTCATAGTCAATGCGCACATGGTCACCCTCTTTGATTTGTCCGCTGATGACCATCTTCGCCAACGGGTTGGCGATATGGCGCTCCATCGTGCGGCGCAACGGGCGTGCCCCGAAAGTCGGGTCGTAGCCCAACTCCGCCAACTTCGCCCGCGCCCTGTCGACCAACTCCAAAGTGACCCGCTTGTCGGCAAGGCGCTGCTTGAGCCGCTCAAACTGCAAGTCCACGATTTGCTGGATGTGCTCTTTTGTCAAGCGGTTGAAGACAATCACCTCGTCAATGCGGTTAAGAAATTCGGGGCGGAAAGCGCGCCGCAGCGCGTCCCAAACCTTTTCGCGGATGCGTTCGGGGGTGTCAAACTCCGTGATGAACTCCGTCCCGATATTACTGGTCATGATGATGAGGGTGTTGCGGAAGTCCACAGTGCGCCCTTTCCCGTCTGTCAAGCGCCCGTCGTCCAGCACTTGCAGCAGGACATTGAACACCTCGGGATGCGCCTTCTCAATCTCATCAAAGAGCACGACGCTGTAAGGGCGCCGCCTTACCGCTTCGGTCAGTTGCCCACCTTCCTCGTAGCCGACATAACCGGGCGGTGCACCGATTAACCGCGCGACGCTGTGGCGCTCCTGATACTCGCTCATGTCAATGCGAATCATTGCCCGCTCGTCGTCAAACAGGAACTCCGCCAGCGCTTTCGCCAACTCCGTTTTGCCGACGCCTGTCGGACCGACGAAGATGAAACTGGCGATGGGGCGGTTCGGGTCTTGCAGCCCCGCGCGGGCGCGCCGAACGGCGTTGGCGACAATTTCAATGACGTGGTCTTGCCCGACGACGCGGCGCTTGAGCCGCTCTTCCATGTGCAGCAGTTTTTCGGCTTCCGTTTCCATCAACCGATGGACAGGGATGCCCGTCCACTTGCTCACGACCTCGGCGATGTCCTCTTCGTCCACTTCCTCCTTGAGCAGCCGCCCGTTCTTCTGGATTTCAGCGAGGCGTTGCTCTTCCTCTTGCAGTCGCTTTTGCAACTCGGGCAAACGCCCGTAGCGCAACTCGGCGGCGCGGTTCAGGTCATATTCGCGCTCGGCACGCTCAATTTCAAAGCGGGTTTGCTCAATTTGCTCCTTGAGTTGGCGGATGCGTTGAATGATGTCCCGTTCCGTTTGCCATTGCGCCTTGAGCGCTTCCAGTTTCTCCCGCAACTCCGCCATCTCCCGCTCCAACTTCTCCAACCGCTCGCGGGCGACGGGGTCATCGCTGTCCTTGCTCAGCGCCACGCGCTCAATTTCCAGTTGACGAATGCGCCGCTCCACCTCGTCAATCTCCGTCGGCATGGAGTCAATTTCCATCCGCAACTTCGCCGCCGCTTCGTCCACCAAGTCAATGGCTTTGTCAGGCAAATGGCGGTCAGCGATATAGCGATGGGACAGGACGGCGGCGGCGACCAGCGCGCTGTCTTTGATGCGAACGCCGTGATGGACTTCATAGCGCTCTTTTAAACCGCGCAAAATCGCAATGGTTTGCTCCACCGTCGGCTCCGCGACATAAACGGGTTGAAAGCGGCGCTCCAGCGCAGGGTCTTTTTCAATGTGTTTGCGGTATTCGTCCAGCGTCGTCGCACCGATGCACCGCAGTTCGCCCCGCGCCAACGCGGGTTTGAGCATGTCGCCCGCTGCGACCGCTCCTTCCGCTGCACCCGCTCCGACAATCGTGTGCAATTCGTCAATGAAGACGATGATGCGCCCTTCGGACGCAATGATTTCGTTCAGGACCGCCTTGAAGCGCTCCTCAAATTCGCCCCGATACTTCGTGCCCGCCAGCAACGCTGCGACATCCAGTTGAATGACCCGCTTGTCTTTCAGGCTGTCAGGGACATCGCCGGCGGCGATGCGTTGCGCCAGCCCTTCCACGATAGCCGTTTTGCCGACGCCGGGGTCGCCGACCAAAACGGGGTTGTTTTTCGTGCGGCGCGACAAGATGTGAATGACGCGCCGAATCTCCTCATCGCGCCCGATAACAGGGTCTAATTTGCCCTGCCGCGCCAGTTCGGTCAAATCGCGCCCAAAACGCTCCAATGCCTGATAGCGCTCCTCAGCCGTTTGGTCAGTGACGCGATGCGGACCGCGCACCGACAGAATCGCCTGATGCAATGCGTGGGGTGCTGCGCCTTCCTCCCGCAAAATGCGCCCTGCAGGACCGTCGTCGTAAGCCAACGCCAAAAGCAAGTGTTCAGTGCTGATGTATTCGTCGCGCCATTCCTTTGCTTGCTGCTCGGCACGGGTGAACAGGTTGAGCAAGCGCTGGCTCAAGTAAACTTGTGTGGCGGTCGTCGTCTGCGGCAGGCGGCGCACCTCCATCTCAGCGCGCCGTAGCAGTGTGTCAACGGGCACGCCCAACTTTTGCAACACTCGCACCGCCACGCCGTCACGATCCCGGAGCAGTGCGACAAGCAAGTGCTCGGGCGTCAGCTCAGGGTTGCGTCGCTCCACCGCAAGGCTATGGGCAGCCTGTAAAGTTTCTTGCGCTTTCACCGTGAAGCGGTTCAGGTCCATTGTGCCGTCACCTCGGTCGTAAAAGCGTAATGCGTGCGGCGTAAGGGCGTAAAGCACCGAGCGACGAGAAGCCTACCGCATCGGGGGAAAGTGCCTGAAGCCGTTTTGTGTTTACCCGTTACCGCTGCGATTTATGCGTGTCAGCCTCACGAACGCTTGGGTGCCCGACCGCCGGGATTAACCCTTCGGCGGAGGGGCAGTGTTGCCCTCCGCGAGCCCAACGGGTTGGCGCATGAGCAGCGGCAGCACGGTGCGGGCGCGCTCGGTCAAGTGGTAGAACACCCGCGCAGGGCGGGTCGGGACGACTTCACGGCGCACCAACCCTATCGGCAGCGCCTCGGAGGGGGCGTCTCCTGACGCGCCCTTACGGTTTCATGTCATTGTTCGGCGGCTCAGGAGAGCCGCCCTCCGACAAAAACCCCTTTTCCAACACAGCGTAACAAAATTGCTGCCGCTGCTTACCAGCAGGGCGCGAAAAAGTTGCCCGACGGCAGCGTCATCGCCGCAGCGTTCTATGAGGCGAAAGACGAAAACGGTATGTGTGTCGCGGGTGACAAGAAGTTCGTCGCTGTCATGGTCAAAGACAGCAAGCGCTATGCCAAGACGGGCGGCTGGGGTTGGCAGGCGTGGGACGCAACAGGCAAACCGCTGGTCACCGACCCAACTAATCAGTGTGTCGGGTGTCATTTCAAGGTGCGCGACCGCGATTTGGTGTTCAGCCGATGGACACCGTAGCCCCTAAATCGCCGCAGAACGCTTGCCTAACCGGGTCTGCAGTAAGCACCGCTCATCGCTCCCGCAAATCGCGGAGCAGTTGCCGAATGGGCACCCATTCAGGGCGGACGGAGATGTCCAATGTGTGCCCTTGACGAAAAACGCGCAACCGCACTGTTTGACCGGCGCGGGCGGCTTGACGCACGACCGTTCGCAAATGGTGGGTGTCACGGACAGGTTGCCCGTTAATAGCGATGATGACATCGCCTTGTTGCAACCCGAACTTGGCGGCAGGCAAGCCGCTCATCACATCTTGCACCACTAACGCTCGCTCCACGGGGATACCCAAGCGTTGACGCTCCTCTTCCGTCGCCATCTCGTAACTGATGCCCAGCATCGGCTGGCGGACTTGCTGGTGGCGGAGCAGTTGCTCCACGACATCGCGGACAGTCTCAATCGGGATGGCGAAGGCGATGCCTTGTGCACCGGGGCGCATTGCGACATTGATGCCGACGACTTCGCCCCGGCTGTTGACGAGGGCACCGCCGCTGTTGCCGGGGTTGATGGCAGCGTCTGTTTGGATGAGGTCATCTAACAAGACATTTTCGTCGGGGAGGCGGCGCCCTTTAGCGCTGACGACGCCGACCGTGACCGTGTTGGCGAACCCGAAGGGGTTACCGATGGCTAACACCCACGCACCTTCTTTGAGGCCGTCCGTTGACCCAAACTTGGCTTCAGGCAAGTTGCGGGCGGGGATTTGTAGGACAGCGATGTCCATGTGCGGCTCGCTGCCGATGACGCGGGCGCGAAACCGACGCCCGTCCTTGAGGGTGACGAACAACCGCCGCGCCCCTTCGGTGACATGGTAGTTGGTCACGATCAACCCGCGTCCGCCGTCAAAGATGACGCCGGAACCGGCGTTTTGCTCACCGGGCACGCCTGGTTCGTCAGCCTCAATGCTCACAACCGCCTGCCCCACCCGTTCCACGATCGGCACCCAAAAATCCGTCGTCGGCGATGTCGGCGTCATCGGAACGGTTTCTATAGACCGCTCAAGTTGCAGGTGCGAGGGTGTGGCGCTGGGGCGGTAAGCGACAGGGGCGACGGCGCGTCCCGAACGCTGTGCGTCTTGCCATCCCATCCGTTGTCCCACAACGATTAACCCTGCGCCGATGAGAACACCCAGCAACCAAAAGAACAGATCGCGCCAAGCGTTGCGTGCAGCCATCTCGGGTCGCTCCCCTTTTGCGTCCATCACATCGGTTCTGAGCCTTCTGGAGTGAAAGAAATTTTGACGCGTTTGGCGATGGGCACTTCCCGCCACACTTGCACCGGAAACGACTGCTGCCGCAGATACTCTTCCCAGTGGTCAGCGACCAACTGCGCCGCCAACTGCTCCGCTTGTTCACGCACTGCCTGCTGAAAACGACGGCGCAGCCGCGCAAGTTCCGCTTCCAATTTTTCAATACGCGCCATCAACTTGAAAGCGACTTCTACGCCTGCTAAGTTGACGCCCATGCCTTGCGTCAGTTCTTGAATCTTGCGGATGCGTTCAATGTCCGCCTCGGAATAAAGGCGGTTGCCGTGCTCGTTGCGGTGGGGTTTGACCAATCCCAACCGTTCATACAGGCGCAAGGTTTGCGGATGCGTGTTAAGCATGCGGGCGACGACACTGATGGAATAAAACCGACGCGGTGCTGCCTCCGTCGCTCTACGACGCGCCATCGGTCGTCACCTCCTTCCCGCACTCCGCGTCATCGGCGCGGTTGCCACAGACCGGCACGGGGGTTGTCCGCACGCAGGCGTTGCAGTTCCTCAATCAGTTGTCGCTCCTTAGGCGTCAGGTCACGAGGAACGACGATTGTGACCCGCACATACAAGTCACCGCGCCCTCCTGTCCGTTTGGGCATCCCTAAGTTCGCCAACCGCAAAAGTTGTCCACTCTGTGTGCCGGGCGGAACACGCACTTTCACTTTGCCATAAAGCGTCGGCACTTCGATTTCCGCGCCCAATGCCGCTTCAGCGAAGGTGATTGGCACTTCGCAGTAGAGGTCATCGCCTTGCCGCTCAAAGAACGGATGGCGACGGATTTTGACGCGCAGGTAAAGGTCGCCAGGGGGACTCCCGTCGCGCCCCCGCGCCCCTTGCCCCGCCAACCGCAGGACGGCGCCGTCTTCTATGCCGGCAGGGATACGCACCTCTACGGTGCGGTTAGTTTGGATGGTGCCAGACCCGCCACAGCGGGTGCAGCGGCTCTCCACCACCGTCCCCTCACCGCGGCACCGCGAACAAGTGGCGCCGATGCTGAAGAAACCGCGAGTCTGCTGAACGACACCGCTGCCACCGCAGGTGGGGCAAGGGCGCGTCGTGCCTCCTTCGCCTTCACATTGCGGACACGGTTCTTCTACGGGCACGGTGACGCGCTTAGTGCTTCCGAACGCTGCGTCCTCCAAGTCAATCTCTAACTCCACTTCAACATCGCGTCCGCGCGAGACGCGAGAGCGCCGTGTGCGGGTGGTGCCGCTGCCAAAGAAACCGTTGAGCCAATCGCTGAACGAGTCAAACAAATCGCGCAGGTCGGTCCACTCCCATTCAAACCCTTCGCCGGCGGTCGGCGGCACCCAGCCGACATTTTCCACATCAATGCCCTGCTGTTTCGCCTGCCATGCGGTGCGCCAGTTGTGTCCAAACCGGTCGTAAAGGCGTCGCTTCTCAGGGTCGGACAGCACCTCGTAGGCTTCTTGGATTTCCTTGAACCGCTCCTCAGCCTCCTTGCTGTTCGGGTTCAGGTCCGGGTGATACTGGCGGACCAATCGCCGATAGGCTTGCTTGATTTCCTTGTCTGTGGCGTTTCGGGAGACACCTAAGATTTCGTAGTAATCCCGCTTGACTCGCTGAGGCATAACCCATCACCTGCGCACGGACGCCCTGATCGCCGTGCCTGCCCTCCGAAGTCAACCGGCGAGGTCAGTCGGGCTAACGCCCTTCTGGCGGCACGATGAGCATCGTTGTCGCGTTGTCGCGCCGAATCGTGACCGGCACGGAACGGTTTGCCCGAAGGGTGCGTGTCACTCGTTGGAACTCGCGCACAGAACTCACTTCCTGGTTCGCCAAGACCATGACGATATCGCCCTGTCGGATCCCGGCTTGTGCGGCTGGGGTGCCAGGGCGTACCGCCATGACGACGACTCCCTTGACATCGTCGGGGAGGTTTAACTGGCGGCGCAGTTCGGGCGTCAGTTCGCCGACGACCATGCCCCGCCATTCAGCGCTGCCGGTCGCCGCAGCTAGAGCCTCTTCCGTCAACTCACCGATTTGCACTTGGACGGTCAATTCCTTTCCGCCGCGAACGATTTTGATGGGCACCGTCGTGCCTGGAGCGGTGCGACCGACCAACATTTGCAAATGGGCGATGTTGCGGACGGGAACGCCGTTGTATTCCACGATGACATCTTGCGGTTTGATGCCTGCTTGGGCTGCGGGTGAGTTCGGGATGACCTCGTTGACGACGACGCCCCGCAACTCCTTCAATCCCAACGCGGCGGGGTCAGGTAACTGCTCCACATCCATCAACTCCACGCCCAGCCAACCCCGCACGACTTTGCCCCGCTTGAGCAGCTGTTCCATAACGAACTTGGCGGTGTTGATGGGGATAGCGAAGCCGATGCCGATGCTGCCCCCTGTCGGCGATAGGATCGCCGTGTTGATGCCGATGACCTCACCGCGAATGTTGCACAACGGTCCGCCGCTGTTGCCTTGGTTGATGGCGGCATCGGTTTGAATGAACTCCGTGTAGCCGATGCCCGCGCCAGTTTCTCGGGGGCTGCGCCCGATGGCGCTGACGACGCCGACGGTCATCGTTTGGCGCAAGCCAAAGGGATTGCCCAAAGCGATTGCCCAGTCACCGACCCGCACTTTGTCGCTATCGCCCAAAACTGCAGGCACAAGCCTTGTCCCACCAGGTTCAATTTTCAGGACGGCGATGTCTGTGAACTCATCGGCGCCGACGACTTTCGCCTCAAAGCGCTGGTTGTTCCAAAGGGCGATGACGATGCGATCTACACCCTCAATGACATGGCGGTTAGTCAGGATGTAACCGTCAGCACTAACGATGACCCCCGAGCCGCGAGGGGCTAATTCAGTCTGCGGCGGTTGGCTCCGCTCTTGCGGTCGTTCTCCGGGCGATGGGATGCCCCGCTCAAAGAACCGACGGAAAAACTCCTCAAAAGGGTCGGGTTCAGGGGTCGGGGGGAAGCGGAACCGCAACGCCGGTGCCCGTGTGCGGGGCGCTAAGACGGTAACCGTAGACGGTTCCACGCGCTCAGCAACCCAAGCAAAAGCGTCTTGCAGCGATTCGGCAACTTGCAACGCATTACGGGGGGGAGCGGCAACGGTGGGGTTCGTTTGCGCCGTTAAGTTAGACGGCAAGGGCAAAAACAACCGGCTCAACATAGCCCCTAACGCCAACGAGACGGCAACGGTCAACGCCAACACAGTCATCTGTCCGCGGGGAGTTTCCCACACACGGCGCATTGTCGTCACCCTCCTTTGGGCGTTCGCGACGCAGCGGGGCAGCAGGGACGCTGCCCCGCTGCACATCCTGCTGGCTCACTCGGCGGGTTTGTAGTCGGCGTCAATGACCTCACCACCTGTTGTCGCCTCACGGCGCGTTGTGCCGCCATCGCCTTCCGCCGTCTGTGCCGTTGCCCGATACAGTCGTTCGGAGACGCGGAACATCGCTTCCTTCAACCGCTCGATGCCTGCACGGAGAGCGGCGACATCGTCACCCTTCATCTTCTCCCGCAGGTCATTGATCGCCGCCTCAATCGCCGATTTATCAGACGCACCGATGCGGTCGCCGTGCTCCCGCAAGGTTTTTTCTGCCGAGTAGATGAGCGCATCGGCTTCGTTGCGGGTTTCCGCCAGTTCCCGCATCTTGCGGTCTTGCTCGGCAAACATTTCGGCTTCCCGCACCATGCGGTCAATCTCTTCGCGGGGCAGGTTGGTGGAGTCTTTGATGACGATGGATTGCTCGCGCCCCGTCGCCAAGTCTTTTGCCGTCACATGCAAGATGCCGTTGGAGTCGATGTCAAAAGTGACCTCAATTTGCGGGACGCCGCGCGGTGCGGGTGGGATTCCCGTCAAGTAGAATTTGCCCAAACTGCGGTTGTCCTTCGCCAAAGGTCGTTCGCCCTGCAAGACATGAATTTCAACGGTCGTTTGCCCGTCCACAGCGGTCGTGAAGATTTCGCTCTTGCGGGTCGGGATGGTCGTGTTGCGCGGGATGAGAACTGTCATGACGCCTCCCAGTGTTTCAACGCCCAGCGACAGTGGCGTCACATCCAACAGCACAATGTCCTTGGTCTTTCCTGTCAAGACGGCGGCTTGGATAGCAGCGCCGACGGCAACGACTTCATCAGGGTTGACGCCTTTGTGGGGCTCTTTGCCCGTCAACTTGCGGACAAGTTCCTGAACCATCGGCATGCGTGTTGCGCCACCGACCAAGATGACTTCCTCAATTTGCGACAACTTGACACCCGCATCTTGGATGGCTTGCTTGAACGGGCGCTCACACCGCTCCAACAAGTCACGGGTCAGTTCCTCAAATTTGGCGCGGGTGATGCGGACATTCAAGTGCAGCGGACCTTTGTCGGGATGGAAACTGATGAAGGGCAAGTTGACCTCAGTTTCAAGCATGGACGACAGTTCAATCTTCGCCTTCTCAGCGGCTTCCTTGAGCCGCTGAAGCGCTTGGCGGTCCTTGCGCAGGTCAATGCCGTGCTCGTTGGCGAAGATGTCCGCAAGGTAGTTCATCAAGCGCTCGTCCCAATCGTCGCCGCCCAAGTGGCTGTCACCGGCGGTCGCCTTGACCTCAAAGACCCCTTCACCGATCTCCAAGAGGGACACATCAAAAGTCCCACCGCCCAAGTCCCAGACCAAGATGAGCCCTTCCTTCTTCTTGTCAAAGCCGTAAGCGAGGGCTGCGGCTGTCGGTTCGGGGATGATGCGCAGGACTTCTAAGCCCGCAATTTCGCCGGCGTTTTTGGTCGCCGTCCGTTGGGCGCTGTCAAAGTAAGCGGGCACCGTGATGACTGCCTGTTTGACCTCCTCGCCCAAGTAGGCTTCGGCGTCCTGCTTGAGTTTCTGCAGGACGAACGCCGAAATCTCTTCGGGCGTAAAGCGCTTGTTGCCCAAAGCGGGGATTTCCACCATCGGTATGTCGTTCGGACCAGGCACAACTTTGTAAGGCACGCGTCGCCGCTCCACTTCCGTCGCCGTGTAAGTGCGCCCGATGAAACGCTTGATGGAGTAGACGGTGTTTTCCGGGTTGAGCAGGGCTTGCCGCTTGGCAGGGATGCCCACCAAGCGTTGCCCGTCCTTCGTGAACGCGACGACGCTGGGCGTCAAGTTAGAACCCTCCGCGTTTGGGATGACCTTGACGCTCCCGTCCGCCTCCATGACCGCAATGACCGAGTTGGTTGTGCCCAAATCAATCCCTACAGCCCGGGGCATTGGTGACACCTCCTTAATGTCGTGCAGGGTTCCGTTTGCTGTCCGTTCGTCTTGGTCGTTGTCATGTTACCCATTGACAGCAATACACTAAACCCTTGTGGCTGGATGTAAATTTTAACGGCTTTCTTCGCAGGCGCAAGGCAACAGGCATTGAGTATGTTCGGCTCAATTCAATCTGCGACGATCATTGTCCCGATGCCCTTATCGGTGAAGATTTCCATGAGCAAGGCGTGGGGGACAGCACCGTTGATAATGTGGGTGTGGGGGACACCTCCCGCCAGCGCTTCCAAACAGGCTTCCACCTTCGGCACCATGCCCCGCTCTATGATGCCCGCCCGCAGCAGTTCCCGCGCCTCAGAGGCTGTTAGGGTGGAAATCAGCGTCGTCGGGTCGCCCGGATCGCGGTAGATTCCGTCCACATCGGTCAGGAAAATGAGTTTGATGCACCGCAGCGCCGCCGCGATTTTTCCCGCCACATGGTCGGCGTTCAGGTTGAGCGTGTTGCCGTCGTCATCGGCGCTGGTGGAACTGACGACGGGGATGTAACCCTCGTTGGCAAGCAAATGCAGGATGGACGGGTTGACGGCTTCCACCTCGCCGACAAAGCCCAAATCCACGCCGCCTGTCCGTTCGGGCGCCAACTTGCGCGCTTTGAGCAAGTTAGCGTCTTTCCCCCCTAAGCCCACCGCCAACCCACCGGCGCGGTTGATCAGGTCCACCAACTCCTTGTTGACCTTACCCGCCAGCACCATTTCAGCGATTTCCGCCGTTTCTGCGTCAGTGACGCGCAAGCCCCGCACGAACTGGGGTTCCTTGCCCAACCGCTGCATCAACTCGGTGATTTCGGGTCCGCCTCCATGCACCACGATGGGCACGATGCCGACATAGCGCAGCAGCACGATATCTTGGACGACGCTCCGTTTCAGTTCATCGTCCACCATCGCCTTACCGCCATACTTGACGACGAAGGTTTTGCCGTAAAATTGGCGGATATAGGGCAACGCTTCTACAAGCACGGCAGCCCGTTCGCGCAATTCGGCGTTGACCGACACGGTTGCTCGTGCCCCCTTTTGCTGCATTGGCGTGGGATGCCTTTCATTGTGGCGCAATCAACGCCGTGCGACGGAGGCTTTCAACACACCCATCGCTGTCAGAGCCAAAGCCGCTCCAAACAAAAACGCCACTTTGGCACCCCACTGTTGCCAGAGGACGCCGAACAGCACGCTGGCAGGCAGCATCCCGACGCCGACGACGAAGTGAAAAGCCCCGTAACCCCGCCCCCGCTGGTCGGGAGCGGAGAGGTCAGCGACAAGAGCCCGCTCCGCCCCTTCCGTCAAGCCGAAATAAAGCCCGTAAACCGTGAACAGCGCCCACACTTGCCACGCCGTGTTCGCGAAAGCAAAGCCTGCGTAAACGACGGCGTAAATGAACCATCCCAACGCGATAGCGCGCACCCGCCCGATGCGGTCGGACAATCGCCCACCAAGTGTCGCTGTCCCGCTCTTGACGATGTGCAGCCATGTCCACAACAGCGGAATGGCGCTTTCGGCAACGCCGCAGGCTTTCGCCCGCAGCAGCAAGAAGGCATCACTGGAGTTGCTCAGCGTGAATAACCCCACTGCCAGCAGATACCACCGCAGCCGGGGGTCAAAGGTGCGCCACGCCAGCACATCGCCCAGCCGCAGCGCCGCTCGGGACGGTGGCGTCGTGGCTTCTCGCACCCCCCACCACAAAACTGCCAGCGCCATGAGCGCCGGCACCGCTGCCAACGCAAACGCCAGCCGGTAATTGCCCGGCGCACAGAGCAGCACGCCTGACGCCAACAGGGGTCCGACGACGGCACCCAAATGATCCATCGCCCGGTGAAACCCGAAAGCGTAACCCCGCACGCTGGCGTCGCTAGCGTTTGCCAGCAAGGCGTCGCGAGGTGCAGTGCGAATACCTTTACCGAAGCGGTCAATGAACCGCAGCGCCAGCACTTGCCACGCCGCTGTTGCCGCTGCCATCAGCGGGCGTGTCAGCCCTGCCACCGCGTAGCCACAAACGGTCAAAGCCTTGTGGTGACCGACGCGGTCCGCCAGCCACCCCGAAAACAGTTTGAGCAAACTCGCCGTTGTCTCCGCGACGCCTTCCACCAACCCGACGAACGCCACCGACGCCTTCAACTGCTCTCGGAGGAAAAAGGGCAGCAGCGGGTAAATCATCTCGCTGCTGGCGTCGTTGAGCAAACTGACAATGCCCAGCGTAACGACCGTTTTAGGCAACCGCTGCCGAGTCGCAGCCGCCATCCCTTCTTTGCGCCTCCTCAGTGAGGGCTTAGAAGCCGTCGCCAGAGCGGCGCCCTGTTAATGCCGTTTTTAACGACTTGCCAACTGGCGCGCCACTTGCTCCGCCGTCGCCCGCGCCCATTCGTCCACTTGCCAAAGGGCGCCCAAATCAGGGGCGGCGACGGGTTCATGCCGCTCCATCGTCGCGGCGATGACAGCGGGGATGTCCAGAAAGCCGATGCGGCGCTGCAAAAACGCCTGCACAGCGATTTCGTTGGCTGCATTGAGCACCGCTGGCATCGTCCCGCCAGTTTGTGCCGCGTAACGGGCAAGGCGCAAACACGGGAAGCGCCCTTCATCGGGTGGCTCAAAAGTCAGCGTGCCGATCGCTGTCAAATCCAGCGACGGCGTGAGGGACGGTAAACGGTCGGGATACAACAGGGCATACTGAATAGGCAAGCGCATGTCGGGCACCGAAAGCTGCGCCTTGACCGCGCCGTCCACAAACTCCACCAACGAGTGGACGATGCTTTGCGGGTGAATGACGACCCCGATGCGCTCAACCGGGACACCAAACAGCCAGTGGGCTTCAATGATTTCCAAACCCTTGTTCATCAGGGTCGCCGAGTCAACCGTTACCTTTGCGCCCATGCGCCAAGTCGGGTGGGCTAATGCGTCTTCAACGGTGGTGTGGCGCAGTTCCTGTAGCGATTTGGTGCGGAACGGTCCACCCGATGCGGTCAGCCATAAACGCTGCACCGCCGCGACATTTTCGCCTTGCAAACATTGGAATAGCGCACTGTGCTCGCTGTCAATGGGCAGCAGTTCACCGCCCTGTTGCAATTGGCGCGTGACCAAATGCCCGCCGGCGACGAGCACCTCTTTTGTCGCCAACGCGACGCGCTTGCCCGCTTGCAATGCGGCTAAAGTCGGTGGCAGCGCTTTAGCGGTCGGGATGGCGATGACGACGGTGTCAGCGTCAGGGTGCGTGGCGACTTCGGTCAAGCCGTCCATGCCTGCACGGACGGGGCAACCCACACGCCCGCGCAGCGCTTCCGCCGCGCGGTCGTCCATCAGCGCTGCCAATTTCGGGCGCCAATGCAGGCACAATTGCCGCAGTGCCTCTGCGTCCCGCCCCGCCGCCAGCGCTACGACGCGCAACTTGTCGGCGTGGTGGGCAATGACCTCCAGCGTTTGCCGCCCGATGGAGCCTGTCGCGCCGATAACACTGATCCCATGCATGCCGAAAAAACCCTCACACTGTGGGGGCGACTGTCCGGTCGCCTGAAAAATGGTCGGGGCGACCCAGCCGGTCGCCCCGACGGTGCTGAGCCTTTTGCCCTTATCGCTTGCGCTGACGGGTATTGTCGGATTTGTGGCGTTTTTGGAGTTCAGGCAAAACTTCCACCTTGACCCACTTACGCTTTTGCGCCGACCGCTCAATGGCGTCCAGCACCCGTTGACACTGCACGCCGTCGTAGAAGTCAGGCTCAAAGTGTTCCTCACCCGCCATACCGCGCAGGTAGTCGTAAACGGTGTGGACGAAGGTATGTTCGTAGCCGATGATGTGACCAGGCGGCCACCACGCGGCGACATATTTGTGAGCGCCCGGCTCAGTGACCATGACTTGGTGGAAACCTTGCACTTCCTGGGGCTCGTCGCGGAAGTAAACCTCCAACTCGTTCATGCGCTCCAAGTTGAAGACGAGACTGCCGTTTTCGCAGTTGATTTCAAAGCGATTGTAGTTTTTGCGTCCGGGCGCAAAGCGGGTCGCTTCAATGTAGCCGATGGCACCGTTGTCAAAGGTGACGATCGCCAACGACGCATCGTCCACATCCACCTCGCCCATTTGTCGTCCCGCCCGTCCCGCTAAGCCACCGACTTCCTCAGCGGGCAGCGGACGCTGTTTGATGAAAGTGTGCAGGTAGCCGACGACCTCTACGATCTCGCCGACGAGAAAGCGCGCCAAGTCAATGACATGCGCCGCTAAGTCACCCAACGCCCCAGACCCCGAGACGCTTTTGCGCAGCCGCCACACTAACGGAAAGTTGGGGTCAACGATCCAATCTTGCAGGTAGGTGCCGCGAAAGTGGAAGACTTTGCCCATCCGCCCACTGGCAATCAAGTGCTTCGCCAATTGAACGGCGGGAGCCCGCCGGTAGTTGAAACAGACGCCGTGCGTGACGCCAGCGGCGACGACGGCGTCCAACATCTTTTCCGCTTCACGCAAGGTGCGCGCAAGGGGTTTCTCACAGAAAACATGCTTGCCTTGCTTGGCGGTTTCAATGCTGATAGGCGCATGGGTGTCGTTTGCCGTAGAGACATCCACGATGTGGATGTCATCGCGGCGCACCAATTTACGCCAATCGGTCTCGTAACTTGCCCAACCCAGTTTTTCGGCGGCGGCTTTGACCCGCTCCTCGCTGCGCCCACAGATAGCGGCTAACCGGGGCGTCAAAGGAGGGTCAAAGAAGTGGCGGACTTGCCGCCACGCATTGCTATGGGCTTTGCCCATGAACGCGTAACCGACCAACCCGATACCGACCTCTTTTTGCGCCATGACAAGCCACCTCCTCTATTGCCCCGCGCCGTCAGGCAACAGCGCGGTGTATTTGATATCGGCTTTTTTCCACAGACGCTCCACCAACTCAGGCGCCAAAACGACCGCCCGTTCCGTCACATAATCTTGGCGCACGATGTCGCGGATTTTCTCAAAAGGGTTGACTTGTGCGGGCGTCTTCTTTTGCACCCAAACGATGCGGTAGGTCGGTTGCCCCGTAGACCGCACCAGCAAGGGCGGCAGAATTTCGTTGGGCTTTGCCCGTTTCAGCGGTTCCCGCATTTCTTCGGGCAGTTCGTCGTAAACGAAAGCCCCTGCAAACCCCGCGACGACGGAGCGTTCTCTGCTGAGCCGCTCAAAAGTTTCCGCCAACTTTGCCAGCGGTGTCCGTTGCAACTGCTGGAAAATTTCTTGGGCTTCGGGAAACGAAAAGACGACGATTTCGCGAATGGTCACCTCTTCGGGACGGTTGTAGCGGATGAAGTGACGGGCGTAAAAGCGCCGCAATTCCTCGTCGGACACTTGCGTTCGCTTTTGCACCAACCGCTCCAGCAGCAACAACTTTTTCGCTTCGTCCCGCAAGGTCAAGTCGCTCAACCGCCCACGCCCGATGCGTTTTTCCAGTTCGTTCCGCTGTGCCTTTAACTCCTCAAAGCGCTTTTGGATTTCCTCATCGCTGACGGCGATTCCCTCTTTCTGCGCCTCTTGTTCCAACAGTTTCAGCGTGATGAGTTGTTTGAGCGTGTCTTCGCCGAAGTCCGCCAAGAGCCGCCGCAGCAGTTCACCTTTCGTGACAGTTGCGCCGTTGACGACGGCAGCAGGTTCGGACAGGTTCCACACATCGCCTGCCTGCATTGCCACGACGCCGGCGACGCTAACACCCACAAGAAAGCCAAACAGCCACAAAACCGTCACCCGCATGGTGCCTTCACTCCTTCACAGCATCCGTCGCACAACCGTCGCTATCCCCTCAATGTTGCCCAAAAGGTTTTCGCCCGTCAACCCCGCAAATGCCCTCAATGCCTCTCGTCAGGGCAGGCACATAGCGTTGGGTTTGCACCGACGCCAAATTTTGGTGGCGGAGCCGCGTGGATGGACGAAACAGCCCGCACCTGAGCGAGCACCTGTCGGTCGCTGAAAGGAGGCACACCGATGACGGCAATAGCAGCGATGGAGCGGACGGAACGCGACCCAACGATTTTGCCCGTCTTGCGCAAGGCGTTGGACGGCGAACGGTTGAGTTTTGACGACATCGTGGCGCTGCTGAAAAGCCCCGACCTTTTGTCCATCGGTATGGTGGCGAACGAAATTCGCTTCCGCTTGCACCCCGAACCTGTCGTCACTTATGTCGTCTCGCGCAACATCAACTACACCAATGTCTGCGTGGACTACTGCAGTTTTTGCGCCTTCTACCGTCCGCCGGGGCACGCGGAAGGTTATGTCCTGCCGCTGGAAGTCATCCTGCAGAAGGTGCGAGAAGCGAAAGAGTTGGGGGCGACCCAGATTCTGATGCAAGGCGGGCTCAACCCCAACCTGCGGCTGGACTGGTATTGCCACACCTTCGCCGCCATTAAGGAGCGTTTCCCCGACATCTGGCTGCACTGTCTTTCGCCCGCCGAAATCCTTTACATCGCCGAACTGGAAAACATGAGCGTGCGGGAAGTGCTGCTGAAGTTGAAGGAGGCGGGGCTCGGCTCCATCCCCGGTGGCGGCGCAGAGATTTTAAGCGACCGCGTCCGCTACATCATCAGCCGGCTCAAATGCAGCAAAGACCAATGGCTGGCGGTCATGCGCACCGCCCACGAGTTGGGCATCCGATCGTCGGCGACGATGATGTTCGGGCACATTGAAGAACCCGAAGACATTGCCGAGCATTTGACCGCTATCCGTGCGCTGCAGGACGAAACGGGCGGGTTCACCGCATTCATTCACTGGGTCTTTCAGCCGGGCGGCACGCCGCTGGGCAAACGCGTGAAGGGGCACCAAGCGGGTGGGCACCCTTACCTGAAACTGACGGCAATTGCGCGGTTGGCGCTGGACAATTTCCCCAACTTGCAAGCGTCGTGGGTGACGCAAGGGTTGAAAGTGGCGCAAATGGCGCTCTTTTTTGGCGCCAACGATTTCGGCGACACCGTGATTGAAGAAAATGTCACCCGCTTGGCAGGGGCGCGCTATTGGGCGACAATTGACGAAATGCTCCGCGCCATTCGCGAAGCGGGCTTCGTCCCCAAAAAGCGCACCACGATGTATGAGTTACTGGAGTAGCCTTACGGGTCGCCGCTGTTCGTGTAGCCCAAAAGGACTACGCCATCTCCTCGGGGACGGCGACCAATTGGCTGCGCATCTCTTCAAACGCCAATTTCGCCAACGCCCCTGCCATGTGGGTGCGGGTTTCTTCGTCGGCGGTTTCCAGTTCGCCCGCCAACAGCGCCTCCAAGCGCTTGCGGGCAAACTCGGGTTTGGCGCGCAAGATGTTCTGCACGGTTTGGGGGGTCAACCCCAACGCGGCGGCGATCTCTTTGGCAGTCTTGCGTTCCATTTCGTGCAGCAACACGACATAGACGGCTTCCATCAAACTAGGCAGCCAAGTGACTCGGCGCAACTCAATCAACTTGCGCGGACCGCCCAACAACTTCAACGCCTTCGCGAACACCCGCATCGCCACAAAGTCCACACTGTAACGGCGCGGTTTCACAACGACCGCCATCGTCGCTCACCCCCATCACGCAGTTTTTTGCGTAGATAAAGGCTCGTGTCACTCTTCGGATTCCACCGCCAAAGGTGGACCGATGCGCACTAACCCCGTTTCGGTGATTTCCATCAGGTGGGTGCGGGTGTCATGTCCGCACAAGCGACAGCCGTCAATGCGGAAGAGCCGCACGACTTCGCCGACAGGTGCCTTGTAAAGGTTCGCCTCAAAGCGGTTGGTGATGAGCACTTTAGACAGCACGAGAGAACAGTCCACGATATGGCTGACAGCGTAACCGCCTGCCGCTTCGGGCGAAAGTTGCTCGTGGGCGCTGCGCTTTTGCGAGACGAACAGCGCTGTTTGCCGCCACTTCTTGGCGAAGTTAAACAGCGTCCGCACGATGTCCCGTGCCATCATTTCTTTGGCTTCGTAAAGCCCCGTGATGGAGTCAACGACCAGCGACTTGGTGTCGTAAGTCTTGATGGCGTAGGCAAGGGTGCTCAGCAGTGTCGGTAAACTGTGACGCAGGACGGCGTAACTGGCGGCGTCCACCAAAACGATTTTGTCCTGCACCGCTTCGTAATCCACGCCCATCGCCAACGCCCGCTGGCGCAGTCCCGCCGCAACGAACGGCGCGGGACTTTCAATCGTCACGAACAACACGGGGTAGCCCATGCTGGCTTGTTTGATGGCGAACTGTTCCACCATCAAACTCTTGCCCGTGTCGGGCACACCCGTGATGTTGATGACGGCATAAGACGGAAAACCGCCCAGCGGTTTCTTGACAGGTTTACCGTCGCGGAGTTCAGTCGTAAAAAACAGGTTGTCCAAGCCCTCAACACCTGAAGCGACGCCGAATAAGCGCGGGACGCGTTTGCCTACTTCCTGCAAAGTCGCCAGACTTTCCAGCAACGGCTTGCGCTCTTCCCGCACAGCGGCAGATATCTCTTCACTCTCCGCAAGTCCCTCTTCCGCTTCGGTGGTCTTTGGGTCGCGGCGCGCCATACGGCATCACCCCCACAAGGTCTCATGCACCCCGCCGCCGGGGAAAGCGCCCGAAGCCATTGATATTTTTCCCCCTTGACAACGATGTAAACTTCGCCCCTCGCGTTTCGTTCGCATGCTGGGCAAAGGGGCAGCACCACACCCTTTATGAGCGGGCAAGTTCCGGGTGGTGCAGAAACTCCCAAAGCCGTTGGGCGACGGCACGGTTCATGTGAGGCACCTTTGCCAGTTCGTCCACCGACGCCTGCATCAGAGCGTCCAGCGAACCGAAATGTTGCAGCAGCGCCTTTTTGCGCACCTCACCGATGCCCGGCACTTCGTCCAGCAAACTCCGCAACGCCCGCTGTGCCCGGCGCTTGCGGTGGAACTTTAAGGCGCACCGATGGGTTTCGTCCCGAATACGCTGCAGCAAGTGCAACGCCGGGCTATGAAAAGGCAAGGCGATGGGCGTCGCGGCGTGGGGCACATAGAGCAACTCTTGCTCCTTCGCCAGCGCCGCGACCGGGACGGAAAGCCCAAACTCCCGCACGACTTGTTGCGCCACCGCCAATTGCCCTTTGCCCCCGTCCACCAGCAACAGGTCGGGCAAGGTGGTGAACTTTGGGTCACCTTCAGCGTAGTGGCGGAACCGGCGCGTCAGGACTTCACGCATCGCCGCGTAGTCGTCGGGGCGAGGTTTGCCCGTCGCCGGATCAATGCCCCACACCCCCTTGATACGGAAGCGACGATATTCGCTTTTTGCGGGCTTGCCGTCCACGAAGACGACCATCGCACTGACCGTCTCCACGCCTATCGTCGTGGAGATGTCGTAGCATTCAATGCGGCGGGGTAAAGCGGGCAAGTTTAGGTGAGTTTGCAGGCTGCGCAACGCCCACTCGCGGCTCAACCGCTCCCGCTCGGCGTGCAGTAATTCTTCCCGCAGGACTTGGCAAGCGTTGCGTTCGGCAATGTCCAGTAGGTCGCGCAAGACGCCTCCGGTGGCGGTGCGCACCGTAACGGGCTCGCCCCGCTTGTCGCTGAGCCATTCGGCGAGAACGGCAGCGTCGTCCAGTTCAACGGGCAACAGGACGACTTTAGGCACGGGCACACCCGCCGAATAGCGCTGCTTGATGAAGGCGCCTAAGATGTCGGCAGTGCTTTGCCCATCGCTGACGCGCACGATAAAATGTTGATCACCCAGCAGCATGCCCCCCCGCACCAACAGCATTTGCACGCACCCGACGCCCATCTCGCAGGCGAAAGCGTAGGCGTCAATGTCGTCGGGCACGGGCAAATGGACCGCTTGGCGCTCGGTCACCGCTTGGACAGCCCGAATCTGGTCGCGTAACTTCGCCGCCCTTTCAAACTCTTCCCGGTCAGCGGCGTCCCACATCGCCCGCTCCAATTGCCGAAGGACTTCATCGGTGCGCCCTTCCAGAAACTCGCAGAGGCGCTTGGCGGCATCGCGGTAGTCGTCGGGGCTGACGACGCCGATGCACGGACCCAAGCAGCGGTGCAGGTGATACTCCAAGCAAGGGCGGGGTAACGGCTTGCTGGTGTCCCGCCAAGGGCAACCGCTCTTGCGCCGGTCATTGGCGACGGTCACCGTGCGGATGCCAAAGAGGCGTTTGAGTAACTCCACTGTCTCACGCAACGCCCGTCCGTCTGGGTAGGGACCGAAATAGCGGGCGCCGTCGTCCTTGGGCTGGCGGGTGATAACAAGTGCGGGGAACGGCTCGTTGAGGGTGACTTTCAGGAACGGGTAGGCTTTGTCGTCCTTGAAACGGATGTTGAAGGGCGGTCGGTGCAACTTGATCAGGTTACACTCCAAAATCAGCGCTTCCTTCTCGCTACGGGTCGTTAGCACTTCCACATCGGCGACCTGCGCCACCATCTCTTTGAGCCAAGGGCGGGTGGCGTCTTCGCCGTGAAAGTAAGACCGCACCCGCGCCCGCAGGTTGACCGCTTTGCCGACATACAGCACCCGCCCGCTACCGTCTTTGAACAGGTAAACGCCAGGTGCTTCGGGCAACGCCATCAATTTGTCTGCCAAGCGGTGCGCGATTTCGCTCAACATGCTTATTCACCGTGCAAAACCCGAAAATGCACTCTGATTGTGTCGCTTCGTTTCAGCGAACGGCATCCGTTTTGGGGCTGACAAGGTGCCGTTCGTCAGCGGAAGGTAAAAACAGCGCCGCAATTGTCTCATTCCGCTATCGGCGGTTTCCTTGAAGGAGCAAATGGGTCGGGCACCTTCGGCAAAAGTGTGCCGCACTTGGGACACTTGGTCGGCGCCGGCGGTAGCTTCGCCCCGTCAAAGGGGCAAAAGTGCCAGTAAAACTCCATTGCGCGCCGGCACTTGGGGCAAGAGCGCGTGACAACTTGCCGACACCGTGGGCAGATGTTAAAGGGCTGTAAGCCAAAGGGCGTTCTGACCGGAGCGCCGGGCACCTCCGCTGGACCGACCGCCATACGCGGCAGCGAGATTGACGGTTGAACAAAGAACGCCCCGCCCACGGCGGCGCCTGCTGGCGTGCGGGGGCTGATGAGATACACGCCGTTTTTACGCTCCCACCTTAGCCCCGCCAAGTCGCACAGAAAGTTCAACGCCTTCTCAAACGGCACCTCTGTCAACCGCATCGTTAACCGCTGCGCCGTCAAAACGCTGGGTTGGAGGATGAAGTTTTCCCCGGCTGCCCGGAAGAGTTGGTCAAAAGCGTCGGCGATGGGCGCCTCCTTCAACTCTATCGTGACCCGTTTTTCGTTTTGCGCCCATCCCCCTGCCAGCGTCAGGATACTTACTGCGAGCAGTGTTAATGCCCCAATGTGCCGAGACATCGCTGTTCACCTCCGTGGGGCATCGTTTTTCGCCCCTTACTGTTGCCATTCGGCGACGATGTGGTGCGGGTCGGTCGTGTCCACGCGGACCGTCCGCACCCTTTGCGTTTGCGGGTCGGTCACCTGCACAAAGATGCGGTAAGGCGATGGCTCTGCGGTTGTGTCTGTAGGGGCGCAAAGCCCGGCAAAAGCGTCCACGACCTCATCGTCGGTTTCAAAAACTTGCCCCTCGCTCAACACTGGCGGGCACAGACGCTCCGCTCCTTTGCCTTCATCAAAGCGCCAGCGCCTTTCGTCCAACTGAAAGGGTGAAGGCAGAGGCGAACGACGGTTCGCCCGCCACGCCTGCCAGTTGCCAGCCCTCTCGCCCCACACCGACGCTGTCGCTCCGTTGAGCGTCAATGGCTGCGGGCGCTGCAACGCTGTTGGTGCAGGGGTAAGCGATTTTTTCCCCGTCAACATTTCAGCGTCTTGATCTTGCCACTCGCACTTGCGGTGACTGCTGGGTCTCGGAGCGCGCAGCGGAATATCCGCCAGCGAACAGCGCCGTTGGGATACAAGATGTTGCGTCACGATGGCGCTGCGTTCCGTTGACCTTGTGGTTTGGGGCAAGGGCGTGATGGACGACGCGATACTGCGGGCGTGCCAACCGAGCACAAACGCCAAACACGCCGTCACAAACACGGACACGAACGACGGCAACCGTTTTCGTTGCGGCGCCAATTGCCGCCACAAACGGGGCGGAATGGACGGAACGCCGTCACTGTGGGCGACGGCTCGCAGCGTCGCTATCAGTTGGCGCTGCCGTTGCGCCTCTGACCGGCAGCGTTCGCAAGTGTCCACATGTTGCGCGACCGCCAGCCAAGTCGCCTCATCCAGTTCGCCCTCCAGCCATGCCAGCAAGTGGCGGTGCACTTGACAGCAAGTCATGGTGTTCGCCTCCTACCGGAGCGTTCCACAGACGCCAATGTTTCTGCCAGCATTTTTAGAGCGGCAACGACTCGCATCCGCGCCGTGCTTTCCTTGATGCCTAACACTTGGGCGATTTCGGCGTAAGTCAATTCGTCCCAAAACCGCAGCACTAAGGGCAGCCGCAAATGATCGGGCAACTGCTGCACGGCTTGGCGGACAAACCGCTGCCGATCCCGCTCACACGCTATTGCTTCAATGTCCCGCAGCGAAACCCCTTCCTCGTCCTCGGTGTCAACTTCTTCCAGCGGCTCAACGGGCGCCGTCGCCCTCTTGCGTTGCCACTCTTTGGCGCAATTGACGAGGATGCGGAAGAGCCATGTCCCAAACGATGCCTGCTCGCGGAACCGGGGCAAGCCCTGCCATGCCCGCGCGAAAGCGTCAACGGTCACATCGGCGGCATCTTGGGCGCCGACCAGACTTTCCGCCAGCCGATAGGCTTTCGCCCAATAGCGCTGCACCAACGCCTCAAACGCTGCCGTGTCGCCCCGTTTGGCTTGGCGCACCAGTTCGTGCTCATCCATCCCCGTTTACGCCTCCGCCCGTTTAGATGCAGCGCCATCACAAAACCGCAAGGCTACAATTGAAGCGGTGAACGCTTCATGCTCCAGGTCACTGGCTTGACTGTGCGGGCAGGCGTCTTCGTTTTGCGTGACATCAACCTGAGCGTGCCGCAGGGCGCATGTGGCGTTGTCGTCGGTCCATCAGGGGCAGGCAAATCCACGCTGTTGGAGACGCTGGCGGGGTTACGCCGACCTGAAAGCGGCACCGTTTGGCTCAACGGGCGCGACATCACCCTTCTGCCCCCTGAGCGGCGGGGAATCGCCTTTGTCCCGCAGGATTACGCCCTTTTCCCGCACCTGACGGCGCAAAGCAACATCCTGTTGGCGCCCCGTCTGTTGCGGTTGCCCGCTAACGAGGTGCGGCAACGGTTTAACTTTCTGTGCGACTTGCTCAACTTGCACGCATTGTTGCATCGGCACCCGCATCAACTTTCCGGCGGGGAACGGCAGCGGGTCGCGTTGGCGCGGGCGTTGATGTTGCGCCCACAACTGTTGCTCTTGGACGAACCTTTTGCCGCCCTTGACCCGCAGATGCGCCCGACCGTGCGACGGACTTTGCGGCGTATCTTTCAAACGCTGCAAACAACTGTGCTGATTGTCACCCACGATGTTTGGGATGCCGCAGCGCTGGGCGATGTCGTCTTCGTTTTAGAGCACGGGCGTATCGCGCAAAGTGGGGCGTGGCGCGACATCGTGGCGGAGCCGCAAAGTGCGTTCGTCGCTGACTTCATTGGCGTCAATCGGCTCAGCGGGCGGATTGAGCGTAAAGGCGACCGAGCGTTTTTGCGCATCGGCGCGACACTGTTGCCCGTGCAAACGGATTTGCCTGATGGCTCTACGGTGCGGTGGCAATTTTTCCCGTCACAGGTGCGTTTGGGCGATACCCCTGACGCGTGGCGGGGCATCGTGGACGAAACGATGGAGTTGGGCGACCGCACCGTGCTCGTCGTGGAGTTGGCGGAAGGGGTGCTCGTTCGGCTGGAAGCACCCTCCCCGTGCCCTTACAGTGTCGGCGACGAAATCGCCTTCACCGTTACTGCCCCCCTTACCCCAGCGGAAAGCGTTCCCACGCTCGCTGAAGGACGCGACGCATCGTGAGGAAAGCGACCGCACCGACAACGCCGCTGACAGCACTTTGCCATTGCGCCGTTCGCCATGCGTTCACGGCTGTGCTGACACTGCCGACAAAAATCGCCCCCAAGGCGCCGAGCGCGAGGAGCATTTTGAATGCTTGTGCGTGCGAAGCACCCCCTGCCCGCAACCGCAGCCACACCAGCCAACCGATAAACCCCAGCGGTATGAGCAGCGTGCTCCACATCCACAAAGGCATCATGCGCCTACACTCCCCGATCTTTACAGCCTTTGATGAGCCGTCCGACAAGTTGTTTGCCAAAAGGCGAAAGCCATGCGCCACGCTGTCAAAAGCAGCCCCATGCTGGTTAGCGCCACGAGGGCAAATGAAAGGACGGGCGGACGACCCCACAATCCATAACGCACGGCTAAACCGATAAGCCCACAAACGAGCCAGCAAACAGGGATGCGCCTAAGGGCTTGGCGCGGCTCATTGACCACCGGGGCGCGGAACGCACCGAGCGCCGGGGCTAACGCAAACCACGCGATGGCAAACGGTAACGCAGCGTGCCAAAGGCGTCCGAAAGTTACGGGTTGTTTGTGATGTGCTACACCTACCAGCGCAAACAACCCGAACATGACCGCGTCACCTAACACAAGCGTCGCCGTTGTCGTCCAGCGCATGCACATCACCTTACTTTGGCGTTGCCAATTGGGTGAGGAGGTGCACCAAAAGGTCTCCCATCAGATAAAAATCGCGCAAGATGAGGCGCTCTTGCGGTGAGTGGTAGTTTTCGCCGCCGGTCGGCAAAACGAGGCAACGGACGCCGTGTGCCGTGAACACATTGCCGTCGGTGCCACCCCCCATGCGCACGAAGCGGGGCACAAGCCCCAAACGCTTCGTCGCAGCGACAGCGGCTTGGACGATGGGGTCGTTGGGTGTGAGACGAATGCCTTGAAAAGTCGTTTCCGCGCGGAGGTCTACTTTGCCCCCGTATTGACGCGCCACTTTCTGGCAAAGGGTGCGCCAACGGGACAGCCAGCGTTGTAACTTTTGCGGGTTGTGGCTGCGCACTTCACCGACCAATCGGCAACGGTCAGGCACGATGTTCATCGCTTGACCGCCTTCAATTGTCCCGACATTTGCCGTCGTTTCCGCGTCCAAACGCCCCCATTGCATCGCTGCGATAGCGGCAGCAGCCATGGCGATGGCGTTACGCCCCTTTTCAGGTTCAACGCCGGCGTGCGCGGCTCTGCCAAAGAAGGTCACTTCAAAGCGGATGTGGGTCGGCGAGCCGACGATCAAGTCGCCGGGTTTGCCAGCGCCGTCCACGACGATACCGTAACGCGCCCGCAACCGGCTTTTGTCAAAGGCTTTCGCACCCAGCAGCCCCTTCTCCTCACGGATAGTGAAGACGATTTCAAGCGGCGGGTATGAAAAGCGCCGCTCGCGCAATGTCTGGATGGCTTCCAAAATCAGCGCGACACCCGCTTTGTCGTCAGCGCCCAAGATGGTCGTGCCGTCAGTAGCGATCGCGTCCGGCGTTTGAACGAGCCGCAGATTGGTCGTCGGGGCGACGGTGTCCAAATGAGCGGACAATAACACGGGCGGTGCAGACACCGTGCCGGCAAAGCGGGCGAACACATTGCCGCCCGAGCCGCCTAACCGTTGACTGGCGTCGTCTATCGTCACAAACTCCGCACCTAACTCCTCCAACCGATGGGCGACAAACCGGGCGATTTCCGCTTCGTTCTCACGCCCGCTGTCTATGCGCACCAGTTGCAAAAATAACGCCGTGAGCCGCTCACGGTTGATCAGCGTTGACGGCTGAACGCTGAACCCTACCAGTAAGGCAACGGCGCCAACGGCTACAGCGTAAATGCGCATCGGTTTCACCCCTTCGCCGATGGGCAGCAACGCTCACCGTCGCCACCGCACCCTTTGGACGCCGCTGAAAATTTTATCGGGACAACCTCGCCGCCGTCGATGCGCCTTGTTCTTTCATCGCCAGCTGCACCGCTGCATCACTTCGTCCAAACGGTCGGGCGAAACGCCGACGAGAGAGGCAGCGTCCAAGATCGTCCAGCGCCGCCGAATTTCGCGGGCATGCAAAATCGCTATCTTCATCTCGCCCCGCGAGACGCCGATGTGATGTGGATGGGTCGCTGCCCCGACCGCTTCTGCTCTTTGCCCGTAGCGTTCCGCAAATTCGGCGGCTCGGTCTGGCGGCGGGCGCACTGCTTCCGGATCTGTCCGCCACTCCCTCGGTTCAGTCTCCAGCCAAAGTTCGTAAAGTGGATGATCTATGGCGGCTCAGGAGAGCCGCCCTCCGAGTTCAGTCTCCAGCCAAAGTTCGTAGAGCGCCAACGCCGCAAGCGTTCCGACGCCAACCTGCAGCCCAACGCAGGGCAGGCGAGCGCCCGCGACGGTCGGCTTGAATGTCCAGCCAATGCGAGATGAGATGTTCACCCCCCGACGAGGGAGCGGATGACCCGGCGATGGTCATCCCGATGCCCGCAGCGATGAGCGCCAACAGCAGTTCAGCGACCGCTTTTTGTCCGCTGGCAGCCAACTTTCGCAAGTGGTCCAACGACCACGCATCGGCGAAAGCGATCAAACGGCGGGGCAAAGGGCAATAAGGTTCATCCCACAACCGATGAGCCACTTGCCAATCCAAATCGGCATAACCTGCTGCTGTCATCGCTAAAGGCGCAGACGCCACGGTGCGCGGTTCGGCCAGCACCCCGATAGGCGGATGACACGGCAGTGTCCCCTTGACGCCATCCACCGTTAACGCTGCGATAGGCGAGGTGTAGCCGTTGACGCTGGCAGCCGTCGGGACAGTGATGTAAGGCACTGCCCGCTGGGTCGCGCCCCACTTGACGACATCGTTAACCGCACCGCTCCCGACCGCCAACGCTGTTGTGATGTCCGTTGACAAGCGTTCCATCAAAAACTCCGCCGTTTTGTCCGTCGCATGCAAAGCGATTGGCAAAACGACGGTGCGCACTGAGGGACAGGCAGATTGCAACAAATGCGCCACCGTTCGCACCGCCACTTCCCAAGCGATTTCGTCGGCGACGACCAGCGGTGTCGCGTCCGCTGGGATGGTGTCAGGCAAATGCGCCAGCACGCCCTCAGCCACTTCCACCCAACGGGTCGGGACGCTACGCGCCTGCCCACACGCTGCACACCGCCACCTTCGTCCCAAGTAATCCGTCGCTGTCACCTTCATGCTTCCCCTCTACCGCACAACTTCAACTTGTACTCGGCTTCTTGCATGGAAGGGACGATGCCCACTTCGCCTAAAATCGCTCTATCAGGGTTGTGCTTTCTGGTCGCTTGTCGGATGACTTGAAGCCTTTGCAACCCGCCTTCCCTCAAGGTCAAACTGCCCCGTTCGTAAGGCAAAGGTGGGACTTGACCACCAACTTTTGTCAATTCGCTTTGCCACCAATCGGCTGGGACATTAGATGGAACTTTCGCTGCAGGAGGGAAACCTTCTCGTCGCCAATTCATAGTGCGACTTCCGCCGACAGCGTCAACCCTGAAACCGTCAATGCCAAAAGTTCGGACATAATACTCGGCAACTTCTCCGATGTAGCGCTGCCATTCTGGTTCGCGGAAGTCAAAACACCAATAGTTGAGGGCGTTGCCATCTTCATCAAGCACCAACCACCAAGGCTTGTTGCCTTTCACTTTGCCGTGCTCGGGGCTTCCGCCGTGAGGGACGATGTCTTACCAAACTTTCAATCCCAACCGATGGGCTTCCGAAATCAGAGCCTTATACTCCTCGGGTGTGCCCAGACCATCTAAATCTCTGAAATCGCTTCCGATTGTCCCGCCAGCATCAAAGGAGTAAAGAGCAACCTTGTGAACCCAATCGGGTCGGTCAGGAGGAACTTTAATGCCCACATCGTCATAAAAGCGCCAAAAAGCCGTTCTGAGGGCTGTCGGCAAATTTGTCGGCACGACCTCAAGAAATGCTATCCCGACAGTTTGAGGCTCGTTTGGCTCAGCCCAACCCATCGCTACAAATTCATAGGCAACGAAGACGGTGTCGTCCGTTGACCACAGATGAGTTGCAGCGGGGTCACGGCGAGCATCGTTGACAAAAAGCAATGTTCGGTATCATCTTGCTGAACCAACAATTGCCCGACGCCCCATTCAGCGCTCGTTCACCGACCCGATGGTCGCATTTCAAAATTGCCCGTCCAAGTCAAACGCAAATTGCGGGTAATGCGGTTGGGGTTGTCAAAAGCGCCGAACTGGATAAGTTCCTGAAACTGCCATCGTCCTTTGTCAACAGAAACCTCTCGGGTCAAAGTTAGCGTGGCGGTTTTCGGGTCAAAGTGCCAATAGGTGAGGCGAGAGGTTGACAAGCGACCTTCAATGAGCCATCGCCGTTGCCCTTCCCTTTCGCCGACAGAAATATCCACCGATGCCAAGTTGCCCGATTGAGGCTCTCTGGCGATGATTTGTCCCCGCCATCTCAAACTGAGCCAATCTCCCGTTTGGCTATCAAAAGTCAATTGCCAGTCATTCCAACGCACCGTTTCCTGTTCGGCTGTTACTGTTGCTGGGAGCAAAATTGTCAACAACGCTATCACCGATGCGCTAACCCGTAACCTCATTGCCACATTACCCCAATTGGCTGTTGCGAGTAAGTCGCTAACCTTTGAACCTTTGTGAGAATTTTGCCGTTCAAATCCCGCAGAATGCAATGAGAGGGCTTTGTTGAATTTTCCTTTCTGCAGTTCCTCGTAGGGTGCGTCGCCTGACGCGCCGATTTTTCGCACCAATTTTTTCGGCTGCTCAGGAGAGCAGTCCTCCGACTAATCCTCATCATTCAACTTGCGCAGCATTTGTAGGGGAAGGCGTTCAAAGGCTGCTCTTCAGCGATTCCCAAACAGGTTTCCCATCCCAGTCGGAAGGAACAGGCAAACCCAACGCCCCCAAAGCAGTGGCAGCAGTGTCATAGACGAAGATAGTTCGTTCCGTTCGCAACTCGCTGCTTTTGCGAGCCAGTCCACCTGCAGCGATCCAAGGGATGGTCAACTCGTCGGGCGTTTTGCCGCCGTGTTTTTTGTCAATGCCACCATGATCAGCGGTGATGATTAAGAGCGTCCGCTTCCAAAGTTTGAGTTCTTGCAGCGTTTTCACCAACTTGCCGATGCGACGGTCAATATTTTGCAGCGCTTGCAGATACTCAGGTGAAGGTTTGATGCCTTTTTCGTCGTTGCCCCAACCGTATTTGTGTCCTGCGTGATCGGTCTCCGTCATGTGCAAGAACAAAAGGTGTGGTCGCTTCCGCTCATCGCTCAGCAAATCAATGGCAAGTTGCAACCTTTCGTCGTCACTGGGAAGATACTGGGCGACATCCAAAGTGTTGGGTTTTTCCACATACTTGATGCGTTTGCCTGTTCCCGCTATCAGCGCCGTCCGCAAACTCGCTTGCTTTGCAACTTCAAAAACGGTTGTGACGGAGACAGGTTTATGGCGATTCTCGTCAAAAGGTTCGTTTTGCTTGACAATCGCTTCGTCATCGGGAAATCGCTTGGGATAATCAATGCCCGTAAGCATGGAGACATGAGCGGGTGCAGTGCTGCTGGGGATGACTGTTTGCGCTGTCAAGGTGTAACTGCCTTCGTCCATCAGCCGTTTCAGGTTGGGCAACTTGTTTTCCGAAAGCAACATTTTTATTGCCGAACTTTTGCCACCGTCAATGCTGACGATGATCACCAGTCGTTCAACTCCCTTGCCTTCAATAAGGGTCAACCAACCCATCAGTGTGGTCACCACCATCACTTTCAGCCATTGCCGACGGTTCATCAGCCTTTTCACCTGCCTTCACGATTTTAGTGGGTTGAACGCGACATGTTGCATTCTCAGTTCAATCGTCACGAAACCAGCCAGCAGGGTTGGGCGCTAAACTGCGACGATAGACGATGTTGGCAGTGCTTCTGTTCGGGATGATGTTTGCGTAGTTTGGACCCGTTCTCGTGAAACTGGGCATGACGGATTTGAACCATTTGGCGTGACCATCGGAAAAGATGTGATTTGCCCCGTCGTTGTGGCGGAAACGACCGTAGACATAGTTGTAACTGCAATCACGGTAGGAAGCATGGGGGTAAGGCGGACCCGTATCGTCGCCAGGCGACCAAACGCAAGTGCCCAACCCTTCACCTGCCAAAACGGTTTGGGCGGGAGTTTGAATTTGAGCCAAAGAAACAGGCGGACGACGCAAAGCAGGAGCCAAAAGTCGGTCAAAACTGCCCATGACCCAATAGTTGCTGCAGTAACTGCTGGACGGTCGGGTCACCATCCACTGCAGCCAACTGGAAATATCTGCTCCCAGTGTGCCCAAACTTCTGTCCCAACTGGGGCAAACGAAGATGCTGATGCGCTGATTTTGTGAGGCAACAACATTGCTGGGAAAGTTGCCTTTAATGTAAGGCTCAACGAACTGCTGCCAAACCCAATTGGGAGCGTTAGGGTCTGGAGCGTAGTTGCTTGGTGGGAGCATCTCATCGTAATCTTGAGCGTAAGCCATGAACGCCAATCCAATTTGCTTCTGGTTGGACAGGCAAGTCGTTTGTCGCGCTTTCTCCCTGACTTGACTGAACACCGGAAACAGCATCGCTGCCAAAATCGCAATTATCGCTATCACAACCAGCAATTCAATCAGGGTGAAACCGAAATGCCGTTGCATAACTGATCCCTCCTTTGGTTTCGTTGCAAGCGCATCATCGCATAATTTAACGGAAGGCAACAAAACAGCAAGTTGGTGTCAACAGGTTGGGGACAATTTGACAGCAGTGCGTCATTTTGGCAGTTTAACGACCGTCGGGGGCAAGCCCCGACGCTACGAAAGTTGTCAAGAAACAATTTTGTTTCGCACCAGCGAGAGGCGGTGATCAGAACGATGACAATTTCAACGAGGGCACAAAGGCTAAGCGTCCGTGACCTCTATCGCATCCTCGCTCTTCGCTTTGCCCCCACCTCCATAGTTCGGTCAGCGAGAGCGCCAAAGGAAGTTGTGGAGCGATTGAAAAACTGGATGCCTTATTCGCAACGGTCTCCATCGCAACTGCGAAGATTGGTTTTGCAAGCGTTGAATGACTCACGAACCGTTGATTTGCTGGATGTGAAGTTTCATCCGCCCGTTGATGCACCTTTGGGGGAAGAATTGAAGCGGGTTTTGCAAGGGTTAAAACGGGTCATCGTTATCCCGAGCGTCGCCGATTTGGATGAGGCTGCCAACGAACGCTATTTGGGGATTGCTGCCTTTCAGAACTTTGCACATCACTTTGTAGACGGGACAGCCATCGGCATTTCTGGCGGTTTAGCCCTTCAAGCCTTTTTGCAAGAATTAGATTTGTCAAGGCTTATGAGTTTGAGCCTGTTTGCGCTCAATTGTCAAGGTGGCAGGCAACCGACCAGCATCACAGCGGACATTTTGCTGGGTGAACTTTTAGCCCGCCACTGGCAAACTTTGGTTGCCCCCGATGCGCCCAAACCGAAAGTGACCGTTGAACCATCGCACCTTTCAACCGATACACTGGACTTCGCCTTCGTTAGTGTGCAAAAGCCCGATGAGGCGCTCAGGCAAAAAGGTGTCGCTGCTGAGGTTTTAGGTTATCGCTTGACTCGTAACGGTTCTCTCTTTGACACTGCTCCCCTTTGCCCACAAGTTCATGCCATCCCGCTGTCTTTGTTGCAAAAGATGGTGCAGAAAGGCAAATGGGTCGTAGCCCTCGCTACGGATGCTGAAGCGCTCTCGGCAACTTACCGAGCGCAGAGGGCTGGTGGTTTGTTGTTCAACGCCCTCGTCACCGATGACCGTTGTGCTGTTGCTGTGTTGCGTCAAATGACACCGAGACACCGCCTTGCCGATGTCCCACAACGCCAACGGTGGTGGACAATAAGCCAAAGGTTTCGGGTCGCCCATTTGCGTTATGGCAATTCAACAGGTCATTTTTCCAACAAAGCCGTCGCCAAACGATTGCATTTGAGCCGAAAACAAGTGCCCAAGTTGTTGGACGAAGCAATGCAAGGCGATGACGATGAGTTGCCTTTGGTGCAGTTGAAAGTGAAACCGCCATCGGTGGAACATGAGTTAGAGTTGGCTCTGCTGGAAACTTGGAAGTTGAAGGAAGTGCGAGTAGTGCCCACATTTGATGATGACGAGAAAGGTTACGCAGCATTGGGCGAAGCGGCTAAGGAATTCTTTTGGCAACTGGCAGAAGACAAGGACAGTTTTTGCGTCGGAATAAGTTGGGGACGGTCACTGTTAGCGATGGTGGAAGCATTGGCTCTAACGGAAGTAACGAAACGGTTGAGAAGGTTGAAAGAGTTGACCTTTGTCGCACTCGTCCATATCCCACCCGCCCATTCACCTTTGCTTCTGGGAACAGCGCCGTCATCGCTTTTAGGCACTTTGATGTTGCGCTTCAATGCATCGTCAAACACTTTGCGCTCTCTGCCTTTTTCCGTTTCCTGCAAAACTTTCCGCAGCGACGAACCTGCTCCATTGTTGGATGCTGTGTTCACGGGCATCGGAATTTTCGGAACGGGTAAGTTGATTGAGGCTTACTCCCATGAGTTGGGGTTGAAGGTTGAAACCCGAAAGTGGCAAGGTGAGATGCTGTTTCAATTTTTTGACCGCAAAGGGCGACTGATGCCTGACCGATGGAACGGAAAGGTGCAAGCGCTGCCATTGACAAAGTTGCAACAGATGGTCGCGGAAGGCAAACCAGTCGTCGTCATCGCACGGAGCGAACAAAAGGCACAAGCAGTGCGTGCAGCGCATCGTGCCCAACTGTTCAACTGCCTTGTTGTTGACCGCTCGCTGGCAAAGGCGCTCCTTGCGGGCAATGTGCGGCGTCCTTTCAGTTGCGGGAGGGGAAGCGGCGCAACGGAACGCGGCAAACGGGACAAAGGGTGCGGTGCCCGCGATACAGCGCTTGACACTTCGGACATTCTTTGAACCCATGCCGGCGCTTCCACAAGGAAATCCGTAGGAGGCGCTCAAAGACTTTGCGGGCTTGCTCCTTCAACTGTGGGTCAGTGATGGGGGCAACCGCTCGCTCAATGACAGATTGATCGCGGGCGGTGAGGACGATGCGGTCTACTTGGCGCTCCCAGCGCTGAGCGGATGCAGGCAATTCAGGGCGGATGACGCCGATACGCACGCGGATGTCCGTCGGCTCAAATTGAGCGATGTGGCGGATGCGTTGCCGCAGTTCATCTTTGCGGAATTGCAATTCGTGGGCGATCGCAGGGGTGCTAGCGACGACAGTAACGATACCGTTTTTCACCTGCCGCACTTGGGTGCGCCTGGCTAACTGTTCCCCGACGATCTGACGCCACTTGGCTTGCAGCACATCGCGCAACCATGTCGGTGAGGCAAATTGCCCGATGAACTGCTCCAAGATGTTCCGCACAGGTTCCACGAGACGACCCTCCAAATACGGGCGGCTATCACCCCCTTGTCCCCATCACGGAGATACACCGATGCGTTCGCCCCCTGCGTTAGACAGTTTAGCACTTGACGGAAACGGACGACAGTGTTGTGGCTGCCAGGGACATTGTGCAACGACGGCGTCCGTTTGTTGACTGTGAGCAAGCAGGTGTCCTGTCTTCGCCATTCGGGTTTCAATGCCCCTTGGCTTTCTTCTCCAGTAGCGCCAGCACCTCTTTGACGCGTTGGGCGCGGCGTTTTTGAAACTCGGCAGCGGGTGATTTTTCGTCCACCTTCACCGAGAGGGGGTTGAAGTTTTGCATACGGGACGGGTCAAACCGCATCCCGCCTGGTCCACCCCCTGCAGGACCGCCGCCAGAACCGCCCGGTCCGCCGCCAGGACCGCCTTGTCGCCCGCCCCAACGAGGCAATTGAATGCGCTGCAGGGCGTTGAGTTGGTCAGGGCGCAAGACAGCTTTGATGCGCCTGAGGGCATCTTTCGCCTCGTCGGCGGTCAGTTTATCCTTTTGCGTCAAGGGCTTGAAGATGTCCAGCAACTTTTTCGCCTGCTCTTTTGTCAGCGCCGTTTGCCCGCCCTTCTTTTCCAGTTCGCCAATTTTGTAGAAGGTCTCGCGCAATTGGAAGTGGTATTTGTGCTGCTCGCGAAATTGCTGCCATTGCGGGTTAGGAGCAGGCGGTTGTGCCCCAGCGATGGCGACTGACCAAAGCGATGCCATAACAAACGCCCAGCGCCGCATGACGGCTCACCTCCTGACAAGCGTTTGGCATTGGGGTGCAGCGGGCTGCCACCCCGACGGTGTTTTGGGGGCACATTGCGCCTTCGTATGTGCCCCTACTCATAACGCAACGCTTCCACTGGCTCCAACGACGCCGCTTTGCGGGCGGGGTAGTAGCCGAAGAAGATACCCACAGCCGCTGCAAAGCCGAAGGCTAAAACGACCGACGCTGGCGTTACGATGATCGTCCACTCGGCGACCCTGCCAATCAGGTAAGACGCAGCGATTCCCAACCCGACCCCCAAACCGCCACCGACTAAACTCAGGACGACCGACTCCAGCAAAAATTGCAGTTGGATGTCGCGCGGTTTTGCCCCGACAGCCTTGCGGATGCCGATTTCCCGCGTCCGTTCCGCGACGGAGACGAGCATGATGTTCATGATGCCGATGCCGCCGACGACCAGCGAAACGCCGGCGATGCTTAGCAGCAGGATGATGAACATGCGGGAAGTTTGCTCCGCCAGTTCCTGCCACTCGGCTTGAGCGCGCATGACGAAGTCGTTTTCCTTGTTAGGCGGTAACCGATGAGAGCGGCGCAGGATGCGTTCAATCTCTTGCATCGCCGCGACCGTCCATTCCATCCGGGCGACCTGGACGCTGATAGCGTTGAGATACTGAGTGCCGATCAACCGATACATGGCGGTGCGTAACGGCACCATGATGATGTCGTCGTAGTCAATCCAGCCAGTCGCCCCTTTGGGGGCGAGCACGCCGATGACTTTGTAAGGGGCGCCGTCAATGCGAATGGTTTTACCGACAGGGTTAGCCGTCTCGCCAAACAGTTCTGCTGCGACCGTTTGCCCTAACACCGCGACCCGCACCATCGCGCGGTCTTCTCGTTCGGAAAAGAAACGCCCTTTGGCGATCTGAAAGGCGCGCACGGCGGGATAGTTAGCGGTGACACCGAAGATTTGCGTGCTGGTGTTTTTCTGGCGATAGACGACTTGCGCCGAGCGGCGCACCTCCGCTGCGACTTGCTTGATCAAACCGTCGCTTTTGCTGAGGGCTTCTATGTCGTTAAGGGTCAAACTGGGCATCATGCCGAACCCCATGCGGACGGCGCCCCGTTGCGCCTGCCCTGGGAAAATCAGCACGACATTGGCGCCCATTTGTTGGATGCGCCGCAGTTGCTCTTCGCGGGCGCCTTGCCCGATCGCCAACATCGTGATGACGGCAGCGACACCGATCAACACGCCCAGCGTCGTCAGCACCGACCGCAGTTTGTTGGCGACCAAACTGTCCCATGCGACTTTCAACATTTCCAACCACAACACCTGCCATCACCTCTCAGTCGGTGACGGTGGATGACCTAACGCTTATCACCATGCTCTGGGTCTCTCGGTTCAACGCTGCGACAACGCCCCATCCCATTTGCTCTCGCTCCTTTTGCCGCGCCCTTCATAGCGTCGCCAAGATAGCATGGGCGTCAACGGGTTCAGCGACGGGTTCATCCCTAACGACCTTCCCGTCCCGAAACCGCACAATGCGGTGACAATGGCGGGCGATGTCAGGTTCGTGGGTGACGATGATGATGGTGCGCCCTTCGCGGTGCAAGTCTTGCAGCAACGCCATGATTTCCTCACTGGTTCGGGTGTCCAAGTTGCCCGTCGGTTCGTCGCCCATGATGACCGCTGGGTCGTTGGCGAGGGCGCGGGCGATCGCGACCCGCTGTTGCTGTCCCCCCGACATCTGCGTCGGGTAATGGTGCATGCGGTCGGCTAACCCCACTCGCTCTAGCAGGTAAGCCGCTCGCTCTTCACGCTCTTTGCGGGGCACGCCAGCGTAAACCATCGGTAACATGACATTTTGCAAGGCGTTCAGGCGCGGCAGCAAGTTGAACTGTTGGAAGATGAAACCGATTTTGCGGTTACGGATGTCAGCTAATTCGTCGTCGTCCATCTGAGCGACATCCACGCCTTCCAACCGGTAGATGCCGCCGGTCGGTTTGTCCAAGCAGCCGATGATGTGCATGAAGGTGCTTTTCCCTGAGCCCGATGGACCCATGATGGCGACGAACTCGCCCCGCTGAATGGTCAAAGTTACGCCCCGCAGCGCAGGGACGGTGACTTCACCCAGCCGATATTCCTTGTGCAAGTCCACGACTTCAATGAGCGCGTTGTCCATAAGCCGACCCCCGCCAAAGGCTAACGGCGCATCAAGCCGCGCATGCCTCCCATCGGTCCGCTGAAGCTCCCTCTGCCGCCACCTTGTGGCGGTTGTTGTGTGAGGGCTTGGGGTTGAACGAATGCCGTGACGACGACATCGCCCGCTTTCAAGCCCTTTTTGATTTCGGTGAACGCCGTGCCTTGCAATCCGACTTCCACATAGCGCCGCTCCATTTGCGGTTCGGGGTTAGCGTGGACGAGCACTTCCACATAGGTTTTACCCTCTTCGTCTTCCTTGATGGCTTCGTTGGGGACCGCAAGGACATTCTCCTTACGGTCTACGAGGAAGTCGCAGGTGGCGGACATGCCCGGCTTGAGTCGTTCGTCCACTTCGGTCAATTCCACGAGCACATGGACATAGACGACATTCTGCTCAATCGTCGTGCGCGGGTCGATGCGGATGACTTTGCCCTCAAAAATTTCGCCAGGGAAAGCGTCCACCGAGACATCCACATGTTGCCCGACCCACACCGATGCGATATCGGCTTCAGCGACCTCGGCGTCCACATAGATGCGGCGCATATCCGCTAAGCGGACAATGGTCGTCCCTTGGGCGAAGGCGGAAGTGCTGGAACTGATGACCGTTCCTTCCTGCACGAGTTTTTCTACGATGACGCCGTCACGGGGCGCAGTGATCACCGTGTCCGCTAACTGGATGCGGGCATTGCGCAGTTGGGCTAAGGCGCGCTGGACTTGCGCTTTGGCTTGCCTGACATCCTCTTGGCGCAGTTTGACTTGCTGGGTGTTGACCAATGCTTGGCGGTAGGACGCTTCCGCTTGCGCCAATGCGGCGCGGGCGGCGTCCACATCGGCGCGGCGCTGTTCAACGGTCAGCAGTTCAGCCTTTGTCGCTTCCAGTTGGGCTTCGGCTTGCCGCAGCGCCGCTTCAGCGGCAGCAACTTCCTGTCGACGCAGTTCATCCTGAACGGCGTTGGCTTTTGCGGCTTCCAGTTGGGCAGTGGCTTGAGCGACGCGGGCTTCGGCATCGCGCAATGCGGCTTGGTGTTCGGCGTCCAAAGTCCGCAGCCGTTCACGGGCACTGTCCAGTTGGGCTTTAGCGTCGGCGACCCGTGCTTCTGCCATCTGCAAAGCAGCAGACAACTCTTGCTCAACGGTGCGCAACTTTTCGGTAGCGGTGTCAAATTGGGCTTTGGCGGCGGCGAATTGGGCTTCAGCGGCGTCCAGTTGGCTCTTAGCGACAAAGCCTTTCTCAAACAACTCCCGCTGCCGTTGCAGGTTTTTTTCGGCGTTGTCCAGTTGGGCTTTGGCGTCGTTGTATTGGGCTTGGGCTTGGGCGCGTTGCTGTGGGATGGTCGCTTCCTTCAACTGTCGCAGGCTCTCCAAAGCGCTCCTATACGCCGCTTCGGCTTGCTGGACGGCGGCTTGGGCTTGGGCGCGTTGCTGTGGGATGGTCGCTTCCTTCAACTGTCGCAGGCTCTCCAAAGCACTCCTATACGCTGCTTCAGCCTGTTGAATGGCGGTTTGGGTCAGCGTCGGTTGGATGTCTGCCTGCTTTTTGGCTTGCTCGTAGCGGGCTTTTGCGGCGGCGACGGCTTGCTCGGCTTGGCGCAAACTGGCATGAGCCTGCTTCTCCTGCGCCGCTAACGCACTTTCGGCTTGCCGCAACCGCGCCCGCGCTGCTTCCAGTGCTTGACGGGCTTCGTCCAGTTGTGCCGGCGTCAACCGCTGTTGCATCTGCCAGTTGATCATCGCTTGCTGGACGCGGGCTAACGCCGAGTCCAAATCGGCTTGGGCTTGATTGACGACGGTTTGGACATCGGACGGGTCAATGCGGCAAATCAGTTGCCCCTTCTTGACGCGATCGCCGACTTCCACCGCCATTTGAATGACTTTGCCGGCGGCTTTGGATTTGACTTCCACGATTTCGTAAGGCTGGATCGTGCCTTGGGCTGAAACGGTGAGGGTGACCGTTGTGCGTTCCACCTTAGCGGTTTGGATGAAAGGCTGATTGGCTTTGGCGGCTTGAACGCGCCGCAGCCACCACCCGCCTGCAATCAACCCGGCAGCGATCGGCACCCAAAACCAGCGGCGTCCTTTGTTCAGCCAGCGTCGCATCGGACCGACCTCCCTTTTCCTTAGACGCCCGACAGCGCCCTGCGTCACAACATTGTGATGCTCTGCCGACGACGCGGCACACTGTGCGCATGGGGGTGTTTAGAACTGATGCGCCGATGGGTGATGGTCGCTGCAACTCTCTGCACCGTCCACCTCGCCGCCGCCCAACGGGTGCTGACGCTGGATGAGTGCGTCCGCATCGCTTGGGGCGAGCAACCGCAAGTCGCTATCGCCGAACGCGATTGGCGCGTGGCGTTGGAGCGGGTCAAAAGCGTGCGGGCAAATTTGTTCCCGCAACTGTCAGCGGGCTACCAATTTCGCCGCTTCCTGTCTACCCGTAGCGTCTTCCAGTTGGGCTTGACCCGCGTCATCACCGAACCGACTGACTTCCGTGAGACTTCCCTATCGTTGTCCCAGTTGCTCTTTGACACCTTCCAGACACCGCTGCAAATTCGGCAGGCGCGCGCTCAAGCCAACGCCGCATCGTTCGCTTACGAGCGCACCCGCGCCGATATCGCGTTGCGCGTCGCCCAGCAATTTTTCGCCGTGCTGCAAGCGCGGGCACAAGTGCAATTGCAGCGACGGGTTTTAGACCGAGCGCGCCGCTTGCTGGAAGCCGCAGAAGCCGGTTACAAAGCGGGCACCGCTGCAAGGTTAGATGTCCTGAGGGCGCAGGTGCAAGTCCGCACTGCCGAAGTGGATTTACTGGCGGCGCAAAACCAGGAACGGGTCGCCATGCTCACCTTGCGCAACCTAATGGGTGTGAACGACGATTTCGCTTTTGATATCGCTGAGCCGCCCGACGAAACCTTTGCGCCGCCGTCGCTGACGGTGTTGCTGGCGCAAGCGCTGCGGCAGCGCCCCGAAGTCAAGCAGGGCGAATGGCAACGGGCAAGCGCTGACGCCGCCAAACAACTGGCACGGTTGCAAACTTTTCCCTTGCTGACGGTCACGGGCAACTACAGCCGCTATCCGTCCACGACCCGCGCCATTGACAAGGAGTGGTCGCTCAACCTCATCGTTAGTTACCCGATTTTTGACGGCGGGCGGGTGCGGGCAGAATTGGAGCAGGCACAATTGCAAGCAGAGCAAGCCGAACTGAGCCTGAAGCAGACGCTAGACACGGTGCGGTTGGAAGTGCAGCAAGCCTACCTGAACTGGCAAAACGCTCGCGAACGCTGGTCGGCTGCACAGTTGGCAGTCAAGGAAGCCAGCGAAACTGCCCGCTTGACCGAAGAAGCCTACCGCACAGGGGCTGCTAGTTTGCTGGATGTGCTCAACGCCCAAGTGGCATTGGCGCAAGCCGAGACGCAGGAAATTCAGGCACGCTACGATTTACGCCGCGCTGTTTACGCCTTGCGCCATGCGGTCGGCGAAATCGTCACCTATTTTGCCGCCCGCACCCATCGTTGACCCAGCCGACACGGCGTTGGCGGCGCTGAGGGTTATGTCGTGCAGTGGGGTGCAGCCGCATGAGTGGGCAAAAAGGTAGCCGTCGGTGGCAGTGGCGAGACACGCCGCGCGGACACCTCGTGCGGTGGCAAGACAAGTGGGCGTTGCTGGTGCCGGTGCCGGCGCCGCTACAGCAAGTGCGGGTGCGATGGACCGCAAAGACAGCGGCGCTGTCAGGCACTTTTGCTGTGCTGGCGATGGCAGAGCGAAACGGCTCGTGGGTCGCGACGGAAAGATGGTGCGGACACTGGACGGTCAATTTGCCGCTGGGGCGTTGGCGCTTGGTCGGCGCGCCGCAACTGGTGAAGCGGCAGGGACAGTGTTGGCTGTTGCTGCCCGTTCGACCGCATCAGCGGTAGCAGCGCGCCAGACTTTGCCCGTGGAGGCGAGGGCAAATGTTTGACTACCTGATCGTCAACGGACGGATCATTGACGGGACGGGGCGACCGCCAGCGTTCGCCGATGTCGCCATCGCCGGCGACCGCATCGCTGCCATCGGGCAGCTCTTTCACGCCCCTGCCCGCTATCGCATTGATGCGGCAGGCAAGTTCGTCGCGCCCGGCTTCATTGACATGCACACGCATTACGATGTCGCTCTGCTTGTCAACCCTGACGCTTTCAATGTCGTCTCGCAGGGCGTGACGACAGCGGTTATCGGCAACTGCGGGCACTCGCCCGTGCCCATTACCGATGAGCGCCGTGACGAATTGCGCCAATTGTTAAGCGTCATTGAAGCGGGTGTGGAATGGCGCTGGCAGCGCTTTGCGGATTACTTGACGGCGCTGGAAGAAGTGAAACCTGCCATCAACACGGTCGCTTTGGTCGGGCATTGTGCCTTGCGGGCAGCGGTCGTCGGGTTTAAAAACCGCCCCGCAACGGACGACGAACTGAAAGCGATGCAGCGCTTGTTGCGCGAATGTATGGACGAAGGGGCGTTTGGGTTAAGCAGCGGGCTGGTCTATCCGCCCAGCGCTTACGCGCCCGTGGATGAACTGGTGGAACTGAACAAAGTCGTCGCTGAACGGGGCGGCATCTACGCGACCCACATGCGCAACGAGAGCGATGCTTTGGTAGCGGCGGTGGCGGAAGCGTTGCAAACGGCGCTGCGGTCAGGTGTGCGGCTGCAAATTTCGCACCACAAAGCCGCCCGAAAACCCAACTGGGGCAAAGTCGCCGTAACGCTGCGGATGATTGAAGACGCCGCCTTGCGACACGATGTCTCCTTTGACGCCTATCCTTACACAGCGGGCAGTTCCTACTTGGCACAACTGTTGCCCCTGTGGGCGTTGGAAGGCGGTGCATCGGCGATGCTGCAGCGGTTGCGGGACCCCCAAACCCGTGCGCAAATTCGCCAAGCGATGGAGAGCGACCCAGCGTTGGACTTTACGGCGGTCCGCATCGCCTCAGTGGCGTCGGACGACTACAAACCGCTGCAAGGCAAAACGGTCGCGGAAATCGCTGAGTTGCTTCAACGGACGCCAGCGGAAGCGGTGCTGCACTTGATTGAGCATGAGCAAAACGCCGTGACGATGGTGTGGTTTGTCATGGACGAAGCGGATGTGGCGCAGGTGTTGACCCATCCGCTGTGCTTGGTCGGTTCGGATGCCTTGACCATCCCATCCAACCCGCTGACCGTTGACCCGCAAACTTTGCCGAAGGTGCATCCCCGCACTTACGGGACTTTTCCGCGCGTTTTGCGGTGGCTGGTGCGAGAGACAGGCAAATTGCGCTGGGAAGACGCCATCGCCAAGATGACAGGTAAGGCTGCCGACAAGTTGCGGCTGAAAGAGCGCGGGTTGCTGCGCGAGGGTTACTTTGCCGATGTCGTCGTCTTTGACCCTGAGCGCATCGCCGATAGGGCGACCTACGATGAGCCACACCAGCCAGCGGACGGAATTGAATGGGTGTTTGTCAACGGGCAGCCCGCTATCGCCGACGGCAGACCGACGGGTGCCCGCAGCGGATGCGTGCTGCGGTTCGCAGGGGCGTAAGCACCCGACTTTTTTCGTGGCTGGCACCGTTTGCGTCGGGGACTCGCCAACCGAAGGAGGCAATGGGCGATGCCCTTTCCGCAGTTTGACCGTCGCCGGTTGCGGCTGAAGCCGCTGTCGGAACGGGTGCACGACCTGACTTTAGAGCGTTTTTACCGCTTGGGCGACCCTGTCCCGCCTTTTGACCACCCCGCGTTGCCGGTCATTGCCGATCGAATCGTGCAGGCGCGGCGTAACGGGGCGCCGGTCATTCTGCTGATGGGCGCCCATGTCATTCGGGCAGGCGTCTCCCGCTTCCTCATTGACTTGATGGAGCGGGGCGTTTTAACCCATATCGCCATGAACGGTGCAGGACCCATCCACGATTTTGAGTTGGCGCTCGTCGGCGCGACGACAGAAAGTGTCGCCCGCTATATCCGCGAAGGGCAGTTTGGGCTGTGGCAAGAGACCGGCTGGCTCAACGACGCCATCAAACAGGGCTACGCAGCGGGCTTGGGTATGGGCGAAGCCATCGGCAAGTTCATCGCCGAAGGCGATTTCCCGCACAAGGACATCAGCATTTTGGCGGCAGGTTATCGGTTGCGGGTGCCCGTGACGGTGCATGTCGGTATCGGCTACGACATCATCCACGAGCACCCCAATTGCGACGGGGCGGCGCTGGGCGCGACTTCCTACACCGACTTTCTCATCTTCGCCGAGACAGTGGCGCATTTGGAAGGCGGTGTCGTGCTGAACTTTGGGACACAAGTGATGGGACCTGAGGTGTTTTTGAAGGCGTTGGCGATGGCACGCAATGTGGCGCACCAAGAAGGACGGCGCATCGACCGCTTCACGGTCGCTGTCTTTGACTTGGTGCCGTTGGGAGAGGTGCAAAGCGAACCGCCTAAGGACGACCCCCGTTATTACTTTCGTCCCCTTAAAACTCTGCTGGTGCGCACAGTCGCATCAGGCGGCGAAAGTTTCTATGTGCAGGGCGACCATCGGTTGACCGTGCCCAATCTGTATCGGTGCCTCGTGAATCGGTAGGATGCCTGGCGCTGGATGCCCCCCAGATGTAGGCGCTTTCTACCCCCATTCGGGCGACCTCGTGCCGGCTTGCAGCCTAAAGAACATCGCGCAAATGCGGCATAAATTCTACCAGCGATTGATGGCGTGACACTGCGGCTGGGCAGTGTCCGATTTCTTTGGGATGCCTGCAGGAGGTGCACTTTATGGTGACAAAAGGTTTCAGCGTCCGTGTAGTGTTGATCTCCTCACTTCTGGGTTGTAGCGCGTTATCCCCTTGGAGCAACGCATGCCCCATCACGGGCATCATCACATCCGATAACCCCACACAAACGCAAAGTTTTGCGACGGACACCTTTACCGACATGCCAGATGGCATAAACCCGGCATTAACGGGGATCAATGCCACAGACGACGCAAGCAAGGCAGGAGAAGACAAGTGCAAGAGGAAGGACAAGGACGCAGTTGTTTGGCTGTTGTTGTCGGGTGGCGCTGCTTTTGCCGCGTTGGACGGGGGCAGCCGCAGCGACGCCTCACCCGCTGGTGAGCGATTTCCTCCCGCAGGCGGTGAAAACACTAACCAACCGCCGCCTTCCAACAACCCCGTTCACACTCCCGAACCGGGTGTCGGTTGGTTATTACTGGCGGGCATTGTCGTCTGGGGCAGATTCGCTCCCCGTAAAAAGAGCAAGCGATAACCCTGAGCGTGGCAAGACGCTCAGAGCCACCGCTTGCCCGGTTCCAAACGGCGCGGCGACGCCGTGCGCGTGACTACATAAAGGCGCGTTTCAGCGCTTCTAACTCCTCGGCTTTGGGCGGAATCTCGTGCTGGTAGAGGGGCTTTTCTGCCAGCGCGGGAATTTGTTCTTCCAGCGTCGGCGCGTCCTCGTTGATGTAGAAGACGCCGACCGGGATGCGGTCACCCCACTCGTGGGCTTTCTCCCACGCAGCGTCGCGGTCGCGGGGGTCGTAGGTGGGGTCTTCGTCCAGTTTGTAAATGCGCTCGCGGAACCAATCGTAGGTGTTGATGCGGTTAAAAATGACGCAGGGTTGAAAGACATCAATCAACGCATAGCCTTTATGCTGAATGCCTTTGGCGATGAGGTCAGCGAGGTGCTTGGGGTCACCCGAAAAGCCCCGCGCCACGAAGGTGGCACCTGCTGCCAGCGCAATAGCGATCGGGTTGACAGGCCACTCAATCGTCCCTTCAGGCGAAGTCGTGCTGACATAGCCCTTCATGCTTGTCGGGGCATATTGCCCTTTCGTTAAGCCGTAGACCATGTTGTTTTGGACGATGTGGGTGATGTCTGGGTTGCGCCGCATGATATGCAACCAGTGATTGCCGCCGATGCCGTAGTTGTCGCCGTCGCCGTCCACGATGATGACCTTCATATCGTGGTGCGCCAGTTTAAAGCCTTGCGCGATAGGCACTGGGCGACCGTGCAGGCTGTTGAAACCGTTTGCCCGAATGTAGTCGGGCAATTTGCTACCGCACCCGATGCCGCTGACGAAAAAGACCTCGTGGGGGCGCAAGCCCAATTGCACCATCGCCCGCTTGACAGCGTTCAAAATCCCATAGTCACCGCATCCCGGGCACCAAGTCGGTTCTACGGGACTTTGTAGTTCCTTCATCGTTACGGTAGCCGTCGCCATGTTCGGGCACCTCCGTTGTCGTCAATTCCCACGCCGTTCAAACGCGCGTCAGCACCCTATTCAGGTGCTCAATGATGTAAGTCGGGTTCAACGGTCGCCCGTCATATCGGGCGATAACCCCATCGGCTTTAAGCCCGGTGTTCATGCGAATCCAGCGCGCCAGTTGCCCCGTGTAGTTGCCTTCCACCGCGACCCAACTGCGGCAACTGCCCAAAATGTCCGCCACGCGGTCCCAATCCAGCGGGTGGATGTCCACGAAGTGCAGCATGTTCGCCCGCATCCCGTTGCGGTTGAGGGTGTCTACAGCCTCCAGCACCGGACCGTAAGAGGACCCCCAACACACCAGCGTCACTTCGGCGTCATCGGGACCGTAAAACTCGGGCAACCGCATGTCTGCGTGCGCGGCGACGGTCATCTTGCGCATACGCTTCTGCATCATGCGGTTGCGGTTTTCAGCCGTCTCTTCCCAATCAATGAAGCCTTCGGGCAAGTGCTCCTCACCGGCGACCGAGTAGATGGCTTTCGGGTGACCAGGCGGGATGCGCAACGAGATGCCGTCCTCCGTGAATTCATAGCGGCGGTAACCGTTTGTAACCGCTTGCTCAATTTTTCCGTGTTCGTGCGGCAGGATGAGTTTACCGCGATCAATTTCCCTCGCGACTTTCTGGACATCAAAAGCCTCCGGTTCAACGGCGCGGATGGAGTTCGCCAAAAAGTTGTCGGTAAAGACGATAACGGGCATCTGATACTTCTCGGCGAGGTTGAACGCCCGCGCCATTTCGTAGAAGCACTGCTCAATCGTGCCAGGCGCCACTACGGCACGCGGAAATTCTCCGTGGCCTGCGTGCAAAGCAAACAGCAAATCCTCTTGCCCTGTGCGGGTCGGCAAGCCCGTCGCAGGACCGGGGCGCTGTGCCAAGACAATGACGACAGGCGTTTCGGTGGAACCTGCCAAACTCAGCGACTCAACCATCAAACTGAACCCGCCACCCGAAGTGCAAGCAAATGCCCGCACACCGGCGTGCGCCGCACCGATACAATGGAGCAAGCCGGAGATTTCGTCTTCCGTCTGGCGGACGACGATGCCGAAGCGGCGTGCCTGGGCGCACATGAACTCAAACAAACTGGACGCCGGTGTCATGGGGTAACTGGCGACAAACTTGCATCCCGCTGCCAACGCACCAAACCCCAGCGCCTGATTGCCGTTGATGACCATCCGCTGGGGAGCGTTGGGGACAGCCTCCAGTTTCCACTCAAAAAGGTGGGCGTAACGCTTGCGGGCTTCCTCATAAGCGGCGTCAGCGACGCGGATGTTGCGGTCGGCGATGTCTGAGCCTTTGCGCCGCCCGAAGTTGTCGCGAATCACTTGCTCAATGTAACTGAGGTCAAACTCCATGATGCCCGCCGCCGCAGCGACAGCGGCGGTGTTCATCATCAGTTTGTTGCCGCCGACTTCCTCCGCGATGGTCAACAGCGGCATCGGCATCGGAATTGCCCCGTGCGCTTTAATGGCGTCGGCGTCTACTTTGAAAGTGTCATCGTAAAGGACACCCCCGCCTTCCACGACCTCGTGCAGGTGCTCGCTGACTGTCCGTTCGTCAAAAGCGATGAGCAGTTGGATGTGGGGTTCGTGGGAGTAAAGTTGGCGTTCGGCGACGCGGACTTGATACCAGTTGTGCCCGCCACGAATGCGGGACATGTAGTCCTGAACGCCGAAGATGTAAAGCCCGGCGCGGGCGATGGCTTTGGCAAATCCCATACCGCTGGACTCCACACCCTGCCCGGCTTCGCCGCCCAATTTGAATGCGACATCGTTTTTGATCATGAGCCAGTGCCTCCTTTACACGCTACTTGCGCACTACGCCGTCGCACCCTTGACCGAGATACCGATGCAATTATGCCCTGATTTCAGGGGCGAGGCAATAGGACAGATGGCGTCCGTCGCCCACTCCATTGGTGCCACACGCGCCACGCTCGCAAATCGCTTTCCAGATGATAGCACCAAACTGACCGCAGCAACCCTATCGCTTGTTCCCACAAAACCGGGCGCAAATGCAGCGTGTCCATCAGCCGAGGTTCACGCCACAGCGCGTCCAGCGCCCGTAAGGTCGCCACTGTCACGGTTTGCCGGTCGGGCAACCGGCAATGGACAGCACACCCCCCGCACAGCGCGCCACCTGCGGAAGGGGCGAACACCGTTTCACTGCCCCCGATGGGTTGCCGACATATGGCACAGTCCAGTAGGTAGGGCATCCAGCCGAAACGCCACAAAAGGCGTATCAACACCGTTACCAGCCATTTGTGGACGGGCGCACCGGCTTCTAACCGGGCATACAGCGCCACAACCTCATCAAACAGAGCGGCGTCCGGCGCTTCTGCGGGTGTCGCCAATTTCAACACTTCAGCGAGCACACCGAAAGCCGTCAACGCCATCCCGTCCGACCGTAAACGCTGAGGGAGATGCGTGATCAAGACATCCGTCACGCGGTCGCGTTCGCGCCCGCGCGCCAGCCAGAAAACGGCTTGCACACCCGTTTGTGCCGCCGCTACCAACCGGTTTTGCGGTCGTTGCGCCCCTTGCGCGAGCGCCGTCACTTTACCCCGTTCCCGCGTCAGCAGCACCAACAAGCGGTCCTTTTCCCGCCACGCCTCAGCCCGCAGCACCAACGCTGTAGTCACCGTCACGCGCGGGATCAACAACATCGTGTGCAGTCTCCTTTTTGAACCACAAACGGCGCGCATTGAATTTTAACGCTGGGCTTCCCCTCGGACGGCAGCGGCAAAGGCGTTACAATTTGACGGCTCCCTCTGACACGGAGGGTGGGCTGCACCCCTATCGCTTCCTTTGGGGGGGTGCATGCTTCTCGCGAGCGAACGCAGAAATGGAGGAATGTCCTCCGAAAGGGGTAGCGCAAATGCCGCTGTGGGGTGCTCTTGTAGCGCTGTTTTGGACAGCAGCGGTGTGTTTGTTGTTAGCGCGGTTCGTCCGCCAACGGTTCGTCTATGTCGCGCTCTCAAGCGGCGCCTTCGTCACGGCTCTCGTGACGGTGCTGACGCTTTGGCCGAATATACCCGCTACTGCGACACTCAACTGGTTGCCGTCGTTAGGCGTCAACCTGACGCTGCGGATGGATGGGTTGGCGGCGTTGTTTGCCGTGCTCGTGCTCGGCATCGGATTGCTCATCGTCGTTTATGCGCACGGCTACTTGCACCCCGATGACCCGCCGGCACGGTTTTTTGGGGCGTTGCTGCTGTTTGCCGGCGCGATGCTGGGAGTCGTCCTTGCTGACAACTTGATTGCCCTTTGCATCTTTTGGGAGTTGACGAGCGTCGCATCGTTTTTGCTCATTGGCTACTGGCACGATCGCGCTGAAGCCCGTGCTGCCGCTTACCAAGCCCTCATCGTGACGGCGCTGGGCGGGCTGGCGTTGTTGGCAGGTATCCTCATGCTGGGGCAGATCGGTGGGGCGTTTGAATGGAGCGTTTTGGTGCGGCGCACGGAGACCCTAAACGCCAACCCTTGGTTGACGCCGGCGCTGCTGCTCATCCTGTTGGGCGCCTTCACCAAGTCGGCGCAATATCCGTTCCACTTTTGGCTGCCCAACGCGATGGCGGCACCGACACCCGTTTCGGCTTACCTCCACTCGGCGACGATGGTCAAGGCAGGCATCTTTTTGCTGGCGCGGCTGCATCCGATGTTGCGTGACCATCCCCTTTGGACACCGTTGGTGGGTGGCGTCGGCGCCGTGACGATGCTATGGGCAGGCTATGTCGCCGTCTTGCAACGGGACATAAAGGCGCTGCTGGCTTACTCCACTGTCAGCCAGTTGGGCTTCATGACAGCGCTCTTGGGCTTGGGCACACCTAACGGGATGGCAGCGGCACTGCTGCTGCTGGTCACCCACGCAGGCTTCAAAGCGGCGCTGTTTTTGGTGGCGGGAATCGTGGAGCACAAAACGCACACGCGCCATTTGGATGAGTTGGGCGGCTTAGCGCGGGCAATGCCGGTAGTCGCTGCCATCACCGCCGTCGCCGCCGCCGCGTTGGCAGGTGTGCCACCCCTCAGCGGCTATTTGAGCAAGGAGATAGCCTTTGATGCTGTCGTGCACGAGAGCGATTGGCGGTTGGCAGCGGTCGTGACCCTTGCCAGCGCGTTCACGACCGCTTACGCCGTGCGGTTTGCGTGGGGCATTTTTTTCCGGCCGCCCCAGCAGTCAACGGCGAAGTCTTGGGCGGTGCCGCCTGCTCTTTGGGTGCCGGCGGCGATTTTGAGCGCATGGTGTATCGGTGCGGGCGTGATGCCATCCCTGTTCACGGCGCCGCTGTGGGCGCCCGCCCTTCAGGGCGCCGCCGAACGCGTCCCCAAACTGACGCTATGGCACGGCTTCGGTGCCCCGATGGCGATGAGCGCTATCGCCCTTTGCGGTGGCGTCGCATTGCACGCCGCCTTGTCTGTGTTAGTGCGGTGGCATCAACGGTTGCCGGCGTGGACGGGCGACGGCGTTTACGACGCCCTCGCACGCGGGTTGCTCAAGGGGGCGAAAGGGCTGACGAACTTTTGGCAGTCAGGCGTTTTGCGCCGCTACCTTTGGTGGACAGTGGGCTTTGCCGCCACTGCCGTTAGCGCGGTGCTGCTGCCGGGCGGTTGGTTTCAACTGCCTGTCGTGCAACCGGTGCCTTGGGCGACGGTGGCGATGGGGCTGGTGCTTTGCGGTGCGGCGGTGCTTGTCGCTGTCACTTATCCGCACCGGCTGGTCGCCGTGTTGGGGTTGAGCGTTGTCGGCGTGATGGTCATCGTCCACTTCCTTTGGCTAAGCGCCCCTGACTTGGCCCTTACGCAACTCGTCGTGGAAATCGCGTCGCTGCTGATTTTGCTGCTACTGTTAGCGTTTTTGCCCCGCAAAGCGCCGGACGCCGAACCGCGTGGGCGCAAACTGGCGGATATGGCGTTTGCCGCCACCATCGGTGCCGGTGTGGGAGCGCTGACGCTGAGCCTGCTGAGCCAACCCGTTGACCCGACGGTGCGCAATTTTTACCTGACGACAGCAAAAGCGTTGGCGGGTGGGCGCAATGTCGTCAATGTCATCGTCGTGGACTATCGCGGCTACGACACCTTGGGCGAAATCGTCGTCATGGGTATCGCCGGGCTGAGCCTTTATGTCCTGATGCGGTTACGCCGCCGCGCTGTGGCGCCGGCGGGTGCACCCGTAGGTGTCAGCGGAAGCGACCGTCCCGAGAACCCGACGGGCTATGTCCCGTCGCCGCTGCTGATGACCCTCGCCCGGTTGATTTTGTTGCCGGGGGCGATGGTGGCGTTTTACCTGTTTTGGCGCGGGCACAACGCGCCTGGCGGCGGGTTCGTCGCTGGGTTGGTCATCGCTGGGTTGATCGCACTGCAATACATCGCCTTCGGGGAACGCCATGTTCGGCGGGCGTTGCCCGTCAACTACCGCGCTTTGATCGCGTGGGGCTGGTTGGCAGCGATGCTGACCGGCGTCGGGGCGTGGGCGATGGGGATGCCTTTCCTGACCAGCGGTTTCCGCTTCCTGCACCTGCCGCTGTTGGGCGAGATAGAACTTGCGTCGGCGACGCTCTTTGACTTGGGCGTCCTGCTGGTCGTCGTCGGCGTCGTTCTGATGGCGTTTTCTTTGCTGGGGGCTGCCTACCGCGATTGAACGGGACGGCGCCATTCGCCCGATTTGCCGCCGCTTTTTTGTTCCAGTTGCAGCCGCTCAATGACGATGCCCGGTTCCAGCCCTTTGCACATATCGTAAACCGTCAGGGCGGCGACAGCGGCACCCGTCAAGGCTTCCATCTCCGCGCCCGTTTGGGCGGTGCAACGGACGGTGACTTCAATGCGCAGCGTCCCGTCATCAGGGCGCAGGTCAAACCGCACTTCGGCGCCGCTGAGGGGGATGGGATGGCACAACGGGAGCAAATCCGGCGTTCGTTTGATGGCGAGATAGGCGGCGATTTGTGCCGCCGCTAGCACATCACCCTTCGGCACCGTCCCATCGGCGATGTGGCGCGCTGTCTGGGGGCGCATCCGCAGCGTGACCGATGCCGTTGCGCTCCGCTCTGTGACGGGTTTTCCGCTGACATCCACCATCTGCACCGATGCCATTTTCCCATCACCCCATCGTCGCCCGCAGCAAGGCTTCGCGTTCGCTGTCCCAATAGGCGCAGTCCAGTTCCAAAAAGACCGAAGTGTAAGGCAGCAGCGTGGCGGTCTTGATGATGACGACTTGAAACCGTTGTGCGGCTTCATCCACTTGGGCAATCAGTTGCTCGTGGGGCAAGCGGTAAACGGGCAAATCGCGCAACCGTTCGGCGAGGGCTTGGCGGAACTCGCTGATGCCTTGTGCCCAATCGTCCTGCACAAAGTCCAGTTCTGCGTCTAGCCAAACGCGCGGGCGGATGTGCTGATACTCGTTGAGTAAATCCAGCACCAAATCCAGCACGGAAAGGATGTCGGTCTCCGCCCACAGTGTTTGCACGCCCGCTCCGCTGAGCGCGGGGAACGCCATGTCGGTGATAAGCAGCCAGTTACGGTGCCCTAACATGGGCAGCAACTCGTCCAACTCTTCAGTCAAATCGTCCAGTTCACCGTCGGTGTTCTGCCACTCGTTCATCGGTGCATCCCTCCTTCCGCACCCGAATTGTGCCATTGCGGCGAAAACGCTGCCAACGGTAGATGGCATCATTTTTGAAGGCGTGATGCCTGCTGAAAGGTAGGGTCGCCCATGCAAGGTCGTCCAGAGCAGTGTTGTCCGACCGATTGGCGCACCGATGTGCGCGCTGTGTGGCGCTCGCGGGAAGCGCGGGCGGCGCTGACCGGTGCCCTCTTTTTGGTCGCCGGGTGGGTTTTAGCGGCAATTAAAAGCCCGTTGAGCCAATGGTGCTACTTCGCCGCCGCCCTCATCGCAGGCATACCTATCGCCCGAGAGTGCGTGGAAAGCCTGCGGGAGCGCCAAATCAGCATGGAAGTGCTCGTCACCCTCGCTGTCGCGGCGTCACTGGTTATCGGCGAATTCCATGCCGGCGCCGTCGTGGCGGTGCTGTTGTTGGGCGGCAGCGTGTTGGAGCAACTGACAGCGGCGCGGGCGCGATCGGCGCTGACGGCGTTGTTGCAATTGGTGCCCCAAACAGCCTTGGTGCGACGAGGCGGCACGGAAAGGGAAGTGCCCATCAGCGAGGTGCAATGGGGTGACCATGTCTTGGTGCGGGTCGGGGAACGCATCCCGGTTGACGGCGTCGTCGTCGCGGGCGAATCCGCCGTTGACGAAAGCCCCCTCACGGGCGAATCGGTGCCCGTTGACAAAACCGTCGGTGACCAAGTGTTCGCAGGGAGCATCAATTTGACGGGCGTTTTGGAAGTAGACGCTCAGCGCGTCGGCAGCGAAACGACTTTAGGGCGCATCGCCCGATTGGTGCAAGAAGCCCAAGCGTCCCAAGCGCCCATCCAACGCCTTGCCGACCGCTACGCGCGTTGGTATGTCCCGACGGCGCTGGCGCTCGCCGCTATCGTTTGGGCAATCACAGACGACATCGTGCGGGGCATCACGGTGCTGATCGTGTTTTGCCCGTGTGCGTTGGTGTTAGCGACGCCGACAGCGGTTGCCGCCGCTATCGCTCACGCCGCCCGTCGCGCTGTGTTGGTCAAAGGCGGCGAATTTTTGGAAGCCGTCGGGCAAGTGCGTCTCATCGCGCTGGACAAAACGGGCACGCTGACGGTCGGCAAACCGCAGGTGACGGAAATCGTCCCGTTGGACGCGCTGTCGACTGACGCTTTGTTGCAGTTGGCGGCAGGAGCGGAGCGGTTGAGCGAGCATCCGTTGGGGCAAGCCATTTGCCGCGCCGCCTCGGAGCGGCGGTTAGTGTTGCCTGAACCCGATGAATTTCGCCCCTTTGCGGGGCGCGGTGTGGCAGCGCAATTGAACGGGATGCGGGTGTGCATCGGGCGGTTGGCGTGGCTGCGAGAGCAGGGGACACAAGTGCCCGACACTGTCTTGCAGCGCATCGCCGAATTGGAAGCCCATGGGCGAACGGTGTTGCCCGTCGCTGTCAATAACCGTATCGTCGGCTTGATCGCGTTGCGCGACACTTTACGCCCCTCAGCGAAAAACGCCGTCGCTGCTTTAAAGGCGATGGGTGTCAAGGTCGTAATGGTCACGGGCGACAACGAACGCGTCGCAAAAGTCATCGCCGCTGAAGCGGGCATCGACGAAGTGCACGCTAACTTGCTACCTGAAGACAAACTGCGATTGGTGCGCGAATGGCAGCAGCGCGGGTTGACCGTTGCTTTTGTCGGCGATGGCGTGAATGACGCGCCGGCACTGGCAGCCGCCGACATCGGCATCGCAATGGGCGCTGCGGGCACCGATGTCGCGATGGAAACAGCGGACATCGCCATCCTGAGCGACGACCTGCACAAGTTGCCTGAACTGCTGCGTCTTTCCCGACGGACACTGCGGGTCGTTTGGCAAAACATCGCCTTCAGCGTCGCCGTCAACCTCGGTGCGGTCATTGCGGCATGGGCGAAATGGATTGACCCTGTATGGGGCGCGTTCATCCACGAAAGCAGCGCGATGGCAGTCATCTTGAACGCCATGCGGTTGCTGAAGTGAGTGCGTCCAACACATTGCGTGGCATCATTGTTGCACCCATGATAATTTGCGTGCCGAGGTGATGCGCAAGGTGTGGCATGCACTAACGGTATGGTTGGTAGGAGGGTTGATGGCAATGGTGGCGTGGACGGATGAGTTTGACGGGACGCGGTTGCAAAAACAGTGGCGGTGGATGGCACCTGCTGGCGGCAGTTACGAGTTGCGGGACGGTTGGTTGGTTATCTCTGTGCCGCAACGCGAAAAGGGCTTCAATCACTGGAACGGCGTGTTTGATGCACCGATGGTGTTGACGGAGTTGCCCGACGGCGATTGGGCGGCAGAAACGACGGTCCACATCCCCGATTACGCCCCCGACAGCGATTTTCATGTCGGTATGGCGATTGCGGTTTCCGAGCGTTACTTGTGGCTGTGGGGCATGTTTTACAGCACCACGACTTGGAAAATGCAGCGCCCCGAACTGTGGCTGGAACGGACAGGTGAAGGGCGTTTGCTCCAAGTGCCACTGGAAAGCAAGGTCGTGCATTTACGCGCCGAAAGGCGTGGATGGTGGCTGCACTTTTTCTGGCGGCACGGTGACCGCATGCCATGGCAAGAAGCGGGCAAATCGCTGATTTGGTTTTCCCCTAAGCACATCGGGCTCATCGTCAAGACCTGGGGCAACGGGCGCCCATTGGCAGCGCGCTTTGACCGCTTCCGACTGGAAAGCATACCGTCACCTGCCGATGAAGGCTTGACGGTGACGGTCAAAATCAACCCACAAAGACGCCTCAGCGAAATCAACCCGCTCATTTACGGGCAATTCATTGAGCACTTGGGGCGCTGCATTTATGGCGGCATCTGGGCGGAGATGCTGCGCAACCGAAAGATGCACGCGTCGGTGCAGGAAAACGGCGTCGTGGAGCATTGGCAACCTTTCGGCAAAAACGCCCGCTGGTATGCCGACAATAGGGAGTTTTTCGTCGGCGGGCAATCGCAGGTGATTGAAGGCACGGGCAGCGGCGAGCACGGCATCGCGCAATCCGACTTGGACTTGCTGCCCAAGGGTTATGTCGGGCGGGTCATCGTCAAGGGCGACGGCGTCAGCGAAATCACCGTCAGCCTGCGTAAAAACGGAAAAGTGCTGGCAAGCCAAACCCTCAAAGGCGTGACGAGCCGCTGGAAAAAATTGCCCTTCCGCTTGCGGGTCAACGAAGCAGTGAGCGACGCGCAATTTGTCATCGCCTTCAGCGGTAAGGGTAGGTTGTGGGTTGGAGCGGCATCGCTGATGCCCGCCGACAATGTGCATGGGATGCGCAAGGATGTGTTGGACGCCATCAAAGACATTAAACCGCCCATCGTGCGTTGGCCGGGCGGCAACTTCGTCTCGGGTTACGATTGGCGGGACGGTATCGGCGACCCCGACAAGCGCCCGCCCCGCTGGGATCGGGCATGGGGCGCGTGGGAGTGGAACGACTTTGGCACCGACGAGTTCATGCAGTTCTGCCGCTACATCGGCGCTGAACCCTATATCTGCACTAACGCGGGCGAGGGCTACGAACACGAAGCCGCCGATTGGATGCGTTACTGCAAAGAGAAGGGCTACAAGGTGCGCTATTGGGGTATCGGCAACGAGATGTATGGGCGCTGGCAGTTAGGACACTTGGATGCCACCAAATACGCGCTGAAGGCGATTCTGTTTGCGACGGCGATGCGGCAAGTGATGCCCGACGCCCGGCTCGTCGCTGTCGGCGTGGACGGCGGGGGTTGGGGGAATTGGAACGCCATCGTGACGAAAATAGCTGGCGCGCACTTTGACCTCATCGCCCCGCACTACTATCAAGGCTACAACCCCAACGATGACGCCCGGCAGATTTACACCGTTGTCGCCGGCTCGCCCGTGCACATTGAGCGGATGCTGCACGAAACTTTTGCCATCGTGGAGCGCAACAAACCGACGGGTAAACGCATCACGCTGGCGTTTGATGAGTGGAATGTGTGGGAGCCGCACCAAGTGCCCGCGACGGGGCTGGAAAGTTTTTACGCGCTGCGCGATGGCATCTTTGCGGCAGGCGTGTTTCACGCGATGCACCGCTGCAGTGATTTCGTGGAGTTGGCGTGCTTGGCGCAAACGGTCAATGTGTTGGGTGCCCTCCGCACGACGCAAACGCAAGTCCTCAAGACGCCAATTTACTGGGCATTTTGGCTGTATGTGCGCAATACGGGCAAATGGCGGGTCGCCTGCGATGTGGATTGCCCTGTCGGCACAATGCCCGTCGGCGGCGAAACACCCGTCGTGGACGCTTCGGCGACGCTGAGCGCCGACGGCAAAACGCTGTTCGTGGCGCTCATCAACCGTCATCCGGAAAGCGATGTGACAGTGCGGTTGGATTTCGGCAGCTTCAAGGCGAAACCGACGGCGACCCTGTGGCGGCTGTGGAGCGAGCATTTCACCGACACCAACACCTTTGAGCGTCCGGACACCGTGAAGCCGACCCAGCAAACGATAGCGGTCAGTGACTTGACCCGCTTTGTTCTGCCCCGCCATTCCGTTACCCTGTTGCGGTTGGAGCGCTGAATCGGCATTGCCACGCAATGTCTGCGAGGCGGTCAAAATGGTGAGAATGGCACTGCTGCTACTGGTCAGTGGTGTGGCAGTTACGGCGGCATGCCGGTTGCGCCACGATGTCCCTGAGGCAGGGTTGCGACCGAAAGTGCTGGTGATCAACTTTGACCCCGTAATAGATGCAGGCGGCAACAAACGGCTGCACGAAGTTTGCGGCTGGAACGACCCCCGTCAACTTGCGGAGCAATACATCGCCGACCTCGCCGAATGCAGCGGCGGGTTCGTTCGCTACCGCATCGTGGAGTGGTGCGACATTGACGCGTTTCCTGTCAAAGTGGACGGCTTCGTTTACGACGAATCGGCTTACCTGCGTTGCTGGCGCGAACGCAAGGGATGGCATGAACCTGACGGCGCCGATTATCGGCGCATCATTGACGCGTTTGATTTGGTGCAGCGGGTCAATGCGGGTGAAGTGGACGAAGTGTGGCTGTTTGGCGGACCTTACTTTGGCTTTTGGGAATCACACATGGTCGGACCGACGGCTTTTTGGTGCAATTCACCGCCGCTGACCGACAAGCGCTTTCGGCGCAACTTTGTCATCATGGGCTTCAACTACGAGCGGGGCGTCGGGGAGATGCTGGAAAATTTTGGGCATCGGGTAGAGAGCATCATGACGAAGGTTTACGGGCGCTGGGACTACACTGTCCCGCTGGCGCAGATGAACACATGGGAGCGGTTCACGCTGTATGACAAGGTGGCGCCTGACAACGCGGCATGCGGCAATGTGCATTTTGCGCCCAACAGCGAACGCGATTACGACTGGGGCAACAAGCGGTTCGTTTGGAGCACTTGTGACGATTGGCTAAACTACCCGCACCTGACGGGCAAAAAGCGCAAGGTCAATTGCGACGAATGGGGTGGCGGCGATATTCGGTTGCACCACAAGTGGTGGCTTAAGCACATGCCCAAAGCCGGCGGCTTTGCGCCCGACGGCAAGTTGGCAAATTGGTGGCGCTACATCGTGGCGTTAGAAGTGCCGTAAAGCGGACACATTACCATGTGCCTCTATGATGCGGCGGCGCGCATCGCGTGCAAGATGGCGTCTTGAACGAGGGCGAGGGTGGCGTCGTCGTGGGCCGTTGAGACGAACGCCGCTTCAAATTGCGACGGGGGCAGAAAAACACCCCGCGCCAAAAGGGTGTGGAAGAAGCGGGCAAACCGCTGTGTGTCGCTGCGTTTGGCGGATGCGTAGTCGGTGACAGGTTGGTCGGTGAAGAAGACGGTGAACATGGACGCGATACGGTTGATGTGCACAGGCACGCCCGCTTGTTTGGCGGCGTCAAGGACGGCGTCAGCCAACATTTGCGTTTTGCGCTCCAAGTCAGCGTAAGGGCGGTCGCGTTCCAAAATGCTCAGCGTTGTCAAGCCCGCTGTGACGGCGACGGGGTTGCCCGACAAAGTGCCTGCCTGATAAACGGCGCCCAACGGGGCGACCATTTGCATGAGGTCGCGACGCCCGCCATAAGCAGCCAACGGGAAACCGCCGCCGACGATCTTGCCCAAGCAAGTCATATCGGGTTCAATGCCGAACAAGTGTTGAGCCCCGCCGTAAGTCACACGAAAGCCCGTGATCACTTCGTCAAAAATGAGCGCGGCGCCGTGCTTGCGGGTTTGTTCCCGCAGGGCTTGCAGAAATTCAGGCTCGGGCAAGACGACCCCCATGTTGCCCGCGATGGGTTCCACGATGACGGCAGCGATTTGGTCGCCGAGAGCATCCATGACGGTAGTGAAAGCGGCGACATCGTTGTAGGGCAAGACGATCGTTTCCTGCGAGAGACTGGTGGGCACGCCTGCGCTGTCCGGCATGCCGAAAGTCGTTGCCCCTGAGCCAGCCTTGACGAGCAAATAGTCGGCGTGCCCGTGGTAGCAACCTTCAAACTTGATGACTTTGCTGCGCCCCGTGTAGCCACGGGCGACGCGGATGGCGCTCATCGTCGCCTCCGTGCCCGAATTGACCAGCCGCACCAGTTCCATCGTCGGGAAGGCGGCGCGAATTTTTTCGGCGAGGCGCACCTCCAGTTCGGTCGGCGCACCGTAGGTCGTGCCCCGCTCCACAGCGGCTTTCACAGCGGCGACGACTTCGGGATGCGCATGCCCCAAGATGAGCGCGCCCCATGAGCAGACGAAGTCGGCATATCTGTTGCCGTCCACATCCCAAAGGAAGCACCCTTCACCCTTGGCAACAAAGAAGGGCACACCGCCGACTGCCCGAAAAGCCCGCACGGGTGAGTTGACGCCGCCTGGCATCAAGCGCTGCGCCCGCTCAAACAGTGCCCGAGAGCCTTCGCCTGTCATCGTCGGTCACCTGCGGTCAAGCCGTTGTAGGCGAAAATGTTCAGCGCACTTGGATGCGACGCTGGAGGATACGCCCACGCATATCGCGCACGCGCAGGGTGGCAGAACGCTGCAGCGTGAGCGTCAAAGTTGCTGTCACGGCGGCGCCACCCAATTCCATGCGGCTGAGCAATCGTTGCCCTTCCCTGTCAATGAGCCACACTTCCAGCCAATGCGGCGCCTCGGCGCCGCCATTTGCGGGAACAGTTAACCGCACGGTAAACGGTTTGCCTGCGGCGACTTGTGCCGGTGCGTCCACTTGCAGTTGGGCAGCGTCCCCGATGCCCGCAGCGTTTGGGCAAGGGGTGCCGATCGCTGCACCCGTTGCAGCGACGGCAAAAGCCTGCGTCCAGCGCCGCAGCAGGTGACGACGGGTCGTTTTGTCGGTCATGGCTCAACCCACACCTCCCCGACGGAGTTAGCGGTGATTTCACCGATGACGGCTGCCCACCGAACGCCCCGTTCCTTTAAGGCGTTTAGCAAGTCCGACAGTTTGTCTCGTGCGACGCTGATGAGCAAACCGCCTGAGGTTTGTGCATCGCACAGCAGCATCCGCACGGGTTCAGGCACTTGCTCATGCCAATGCACGAACGGCTCCACAAAACGGCGGTTGAAACGCGAACCGCCAGGGAACAAGTTTTGCTCTGCCAAAGTCAGCACGCCGTCAATGAGGGGCACTTGCCCCGCAAAAAGGCGGGCGCTGACGCCGCTGGCGACCAGCATTTCGCGCAAATGCCCCAGCAACCCAAAGCCCGTCACATCGGTGCACGCGTTGACACCGACTTGCGTCATCGCTTCCGCCGCGTTTTTGTTGAGCGTCGCCATGACTTCAACGGCGCGCTCCACGACTTCAGGCGGCGTGCGGTTGGCTTTGATTCCCTGATTGATAACGCCCGTGCCCAACGGCTTCGTCAGCACCAAAGCGTCGCCGACTTTCGCGCCCGCGTTGGTGACGGTGCGGTCGGGATGAACGATACCCGTGACAGCGACGCCGTATTTCAAAACGGGGTCATCAACGGTGTGCCCACCGATAACGGCGATACCCGCTTCCGTTAGTTTGTCGTAACCGCCTTGCAAAATCGTCGCCACCAATTCGGGCTCCACCTCGCCAGCGGGGTAGCCGAGGATGTTAAGCGCTGTCACGGGTGTCGCACCCATCGCGTAAATGTCGCTGACGGCGTTGGCGGCAGCGATGGCGCCGAACGCGAAGGGGTCGTCCACGATGGGTGTGATGAAGTCCAGCGTTTGGACGATGGCGAGGTCGTCACGGAGACGGTAAACGCCGGCGTCGTCGGCGGTGTCAATGCCGACGAGAACATTGGGGTTGGGCACTTTGGGCAGTGCTTGCAAAATCCGTTGCAGGTCCGCCGGACCGATTTTGCACGCTCAGCCGCCTTTGGGCGACAGCGCCGTCAGTTTGACTGATGCCTGAGCCATCACCAAATCACCGCTGAAAAGTGTAACGCCGTTGGTGGTGTTTGGCACAATTTTTTGACCGAGGCAGTCCCAAGGAGGTGTTCTGCGATGGAAGTGGAACTATGGGGGCGCAAAGGGTGACGAAGTTGCGACCGCGCAAGCGGGCTCTTGCGTGCGTTGGGTGTCACGGTGCGCTGGCGCGATGTCATCCGAGAGCCACCGACGGCAGCGGAGTTGCGTCGTATGATAGGTCACCGTCCCGTCACCGAATTCGTGAGTCGCACCAGCCCGCTGTGGCGACAATGGCGGGCAAACCCAGACGCCATTGACCTCAACGAAGCGGTGCGGTTGTTGACCCAACACCCGCAATGGCTGCGTCGTCCCGTCGTGGTCGCTCCGGCAGGGGTCGTCGTGGGCTACGATGAAGCGGCGCTGAAAGCGATCGCAAGACAGCGCTCATAGACTTTTGCTGCCACGCTCCAAGATGATCTTGCCGGTGCGCACCAACTCGCGGATCCCGAAGGGGCGCAACAACTCCACCAGCGCGTCAATTTTGTCAGAGTCGCCCGTGATCTCAATGGTCATTGTGTCGGCACCCACATCTACGATGGACGCCCGAAAAATTTCCACCAACTGGATGATGTGCGTGCGCTGCTCCAATTCGCAGTTGACCTTGATGAGCGCCAGCTCGCGTTCCACGACGGCTTCGCCCGTGTGGTCGTGGACTTTAATGACATCAATCAGTTTGTTGAGTTGCTTCGTGATTTGCTCAATGGTGTCGTCGTCGCCGGCGACGACGATGGTCATGCGCGAAGTTTGCGGGTCGTCGGTGATGTTAACGGCGAGGCTATCAATGTTGAACCCGCGCCGAGCGAACAGCCCGGCGATGCGCGCCAAGACGCCTGGTCGGTTCTCCACCAGCACGGATAAGGTGTGCATCCGATAGCCATTGCGTCGCCCATTTTCAGACGGCATCGTCGTTCGCACCCCTTCAAGCCGTCAGAAGAAGGATGTTCAGGAAACGGGTATCATTTTAGCGCAACCGCTCCGTCTCCTTGTCCCCAATCCGCTCAAACGACCCGTGTCGCCCGCACCGCTAAGCATCGCTCGGTCGGTGTGCCCAGCCCTCGGATGCCCAACCGCTCCAGCCCTTTCACGGAATTTAGCCCCGCACTTCAAGACGAGCCGGTCGCCCTGCACTGCTACGACCCTTCATCAGTGTGGCAACTGACGGGAAGGTCGTGGCGGCGATGGTAGACCAGCGGGTGCCCCAGCGCCAATTGAGCCACTCTCTCACCGCTCCAGGGCGGGCTCCGCCTCGCTTCATTTCCTCTTATTGCAACGACCTGCCAGTTTTATGCACGCAAGGTCAGACCTTAGGTTCGCTTGCGGGAAGGGGTTCAGCGACTTCTAAGACGGCGGTGCGTTTGCTCCACGCCACCGCGCCTGCTAACGCCGCTACCAAGACGGCGCTGATTAAAAGCCGCACGAGGGCGTCTATCGGCTGGACAAGGATGGGCGCAATCAAAATGCCGACAAGGTTCATGACCTTGATGAGCGGGTTGAGCGCGGGTCCAGCCGTGTCCTTGAAGGGGTCACCGACGGTGTCGCAAATGACGGCGCTCTTGTGAAACTCAGTGCCCTTGCCACCAAACAGTCCGGCTTCAATCAACTTCTTCGCGTTGTCCCATGCGCCGCCGCTGTTCGCCATCAACACAGCTAACAACTGCCCCGATACGATGGCACCCCCAAGGAAACCCCCCAACGCTGCTGCCCCCATTTTGGGGTCCATGAAGCCTAAGGCGAACCCGACCAAAATGGGGGAAGCGATGGCTAAGATACCCGGCGACAGTAACTCCCGCTGGGCGGCGGCAGTGCTGATAGCGACGGCACGGGAGTAATCGGGTGTCGCTTTGCCCTCCAAAATGCCGGGAATAGTGCGGAATTGTCGGCGCACTTCTTCCACCAACTGGAACGCTGCGCGGCTGACGGCGCGGATGGCAAAGGCGCTGAAGAGGAAGGGCACCGCCGCACCGAGCAAGATGCCGATAAAGACTTCGGGTTGGTCAATGCGAATGCCTATTCCCTGCCCTCCTGCCCGCACCAATCCCGTCGCTTCCGTAAAGGAGCGGAACAGTGAAACGGCAGCGATGACCGCTGTCGCAATGGCGAAACCTTTCGTCAGCGCCTTGACAGTGTTGCCGACGGCGTCCAGTTGAGCGACGATGCGCGCTGCCCGTTCGTTGCCCTTCGCTTCCGCATCGCGCAACGCACCAGACATCTCAAAAATGCCGTTGGCGTTGTCGCTGATGGGACCGTAGGTGTCCATCGCCAGCACAAAGCCTGTCGTCGCCAGTAAGCCCAATCCTGACAGCGCCACGGCGTATGCCGACAACGCAAAGTCGCCAGGAAATAGCAGGATGGACAGAAAGATGGTCAAAGCGATGGCGACGATCGCCCAGACGCTGCTTTCCAGACCGACGGAGAAGCCTTCCAAAATCATCGTTGCCGTGCCCGTTTTGGAACTGTGGGCGATGTCTTTGACGGGTCGGTATTCAGTGCCCGTGAAGTATTGGGTCAGCCAACCGATGCCTTGCGTCAGGGCGATGCCGATGGTGCAAGCCAAAGCGTATTTCCACCAATCCGCCATATTGCCGAGGTAAAAGTAACTGACAAGCCAGAAACCGAGAACCGAAAGCGCCGCCGCTGTCCAGAAGCCGACATTGATGGGGCGCATCGGGTCAATCCGCTCCTCGTCTTTTGCCTTCACCGCCGAGATGCCGAAGATGGACGCGATCACGCCGACGCCTCGCACCAACAACGGGTAGAGGATGAGTTGCATGACATGCTCTTTACCGACGGACGCCATCGCGCCGTAGCCGAGCAAGATGGCGGCGACCAAAGTGACTTCATAACTCTCAAACACATCGGCAGCCATGCCGGCGCAATCGCCCACATTGTCACCGACATTGTCGGCGATGGTCGCAGGGTTACGGGGGTCATCTTCGGGAATGCCCGCTTCCACTTTGCCGACCAAGTCGGCACCGACATCAGCGGCTTTCGTGTAAATGCCGCCGCCGACGCGCATGAACAGCGCCGCCAAACACCCACCAAACCCGAACCCGACCAGCACGAACATCGCCTTTTCGCGGAAGGCGAGGAAAATCAGCGTCGCGCCCAACAAACCGAGGGCAACCGTTGCCATGCCGGAAACGGCACCCGCTTGGAAGGCGATGCGCAGGGCGTCACGGAAACTGCGGAGCGCCGCGTAAGCGACCCGCACATTGCCGTTAACCGCCATCCACATACCGACAAACCCTGCCCCGTAAGACGCCGCGACGCCCATCAAAAACGCAATGGCTGTGCCGGCTGCCAGTGCCGGACCGTATTCGGGCACTTGCGAGTAAACGACGAGCAAAGCGAACGCCAGCAACAACACGAAAAACCGCATCAACCGAAACTGCTGGCGCAAATAAGCGAACGCGCCGTCTCGGACGGCACGAGCGACTCGTTGCATCGTTTCGGGACCTTCAGGCTCTGCTAAGACGCGACGGATAAGGTGAACGCCGTAGCCGACGGCGACAAGCGCCACCGCCAAGACAGCGACCAGCACGGCGATGTCGTGACCGGTAAACGGTGGCAATTGGACGGCTTCTGCCGCAGCAAACGCGTTAGATGTTCCTGCCAGAACCCCACCCCAAAAGCACCGTTTGAGACGGCTTACCCGCTGCGTTGCCATTGCGGCTCATCTCCCCCTTAAGCCACGACCAATGCCTTACTAAGGACTTTCGTTGCGAGACATTTCATGGTCGCGTCCCCAAAATTTTGCGAAAAGTCACAGTAAATGCTATCACGCTGGGCTGCTGATGAAATAGAACCTCAGCGGGGAACCGCGCAACGCTATCTAAAATGATAGGCGCCTGCAAACGAACGCAGGCGCCTGCCACACGCTCCGTGCGATTGCGGTCGTCCTCAGAGCAGCTTGGATGCCGCTTACGAGCGGGCAGGGCTTTCCAGCAACAGGGTGAAGCACTCTCGCTCGTCCAATAGAGAGGGGTCAGAAAGCAAAGCAGACAGTGAGCGCTCCCAGACACGGCGTGGGCGCTTCACCCAAGGAAAGTCGTCGGCGCGCAGGACATAAAAACCCCGTTCGTAACCGAAGGATCGCAGCCACGCCAGGGTGTCCCGCACAGCGTCCTGCCCTGTGTAAAACGGATGAAACTCCACGATAAGTGCGGGACAGTCTCGCGCCAGCGTCTGTGCGCCGCCGCGTAAAGCGTTGAGCTCCCAGCCTTCAATGTCCATGCGGACGAGCGCGATGGGACGGGCGGTTTGGCGCGCTAAGGTGTCTACAGTGAGCGTCGTCACCAAGAGCGTTTTGCCCGCTGTGCGGTCAGTCGGATGCAATGAATGCCAATTAGAGCCTTCGGCTTCAAACAAAGTTGCTTGCCCTTCTCCGTCGCTGACGGCGGCTGATACCACTTGCACATTGTTGATACCATTAAGCCGCAAGTTCAACCTCAACAGATGAGCGTTGGCAGGATGGGGTTCAACGGCAATGACGCAACCGTTGGGACCGACGAGGCGGGAAAGGAGCAAGGTGTAATAGCCGATGTTGGCGCCGATATCCAACACGGTGTCTCCCTGGCGCACAAAGCCTGGCAGCAAGTTGGTAACGAGCGGCTCATGCACGCGGTAAAAGGCTAACTCCCGTCCGATACCGACATCAGTGCTACTGACCAACATCCTAAAGCCCTGCACATGGGGGACCAACACATAATCGCAGCCGTCAATTTGCACCCACTCCCACTCTTCTCGCCATTTCATGAGCGGCTGATGCACTTTCGCCCAAAGCGCTTGCCAGACCCTCCGCCATCCACCGATATGATAGAGGCTGGTCGCTGTCTTTACCTTCCGCTGCAAGAGCAGGAGAACTGTGGCAGCAAAGGACAAACCTTTTGCCATCCCATCTCACCGTCCCCGTCGCGATGGGCAGTTGAAGTGTTCAACTCCTTTGACGCACCGAGGGAGAGGACGGTGAGGGGCAAAAAGGGCATAGCGCGGCGCAAACCCCTCCCAAGCCTTGCGTCAGTCGGCGCTTTGGCGGACAGCGGCGGGCACAGAAACGCGCTCTGCGAGCAACTCCATCCACCGCCGCGTTGACGCCACGACGATGACAACCGTCAGCACCAACATGCAGACGGTCATGGTGGCGTTGATGAAGTTGGACGGTGCGGGCAAAGTTGTCCAGAAGCGTGGGACGCTCAAGATGCCCGCTGCCATCGTCGTCACAAACACCCAACACAGTGGCAGGAAGGTGCACAGCGCGTAGATGGGCTTGGGCGCGTGGGTCAGAATGTAAGTCGTCCCAAACGCCAACCCGATAGCTGCCAACAACTGGTTAGCGATACCGAACATCGGCCAAATCGTGCTGATGTCGTTGGTGAACAGGAGATAGCCCCACGCCAAACAGCACAAAGCGCTGGCAAGGATGTTCATGCTCCAACGCACACCGTTTTCAGGCAACGCTTTTTCCAGCACAGGTCTGACAAGCGGCGTGATGGTCTCTTGGAAGACGAAGCGGGCGACCCGTGTCCCTGTTTCCACCAGCGTCAGGATGAACAGGGCTTCAAACATGATGGCGAAGTGATACCAATAAGCCGCCAGTGTTTGCATGCCTGGCAGCATGCGGAAGATGTGGGTCATCCCGACCGCTAAGGAGACAGCGCCACCTGTTCGTCCGACTAAAGTCTGCTCGCCGACCTCCTTCGTCAATTGCAGCAAATCAGGCGAGCGCGCTGCAAATTGGGCAGCCAGCTCCTTTTTGGCGTTGATGGCGAAGTAAGTGTCGGGATGCAACGCGCACGCCGCAATCAGCGCCACGACGGCGACAAACCCTTCCAGCAACATCGCCCCGTAGGCAATGGGTTTGATGTCCGATTCGCGGTAAATCATCTTGGGCGTCGTGCCCGAAGCGATGAGGGAGTGGAAGCCCGAAATCGCCCCGCACATGATGGTGATGCACACAAAAGGCCACACCGACTGGTTAGGCAAAACCGGACCGCTGCCGTTGATGTAAGGTGTCAACGCGGGCATCTGCAAAGGGGGATGCGCCAAGATGACGCCGACGCCGAGCAAAATCGCCACGCCCGCCTTCATGTAGGAACTCAAGTAATCGCGTGGGCACATCAGAAGCCAAACGGGTAAAACGGACGCCACGAAGGCATAAGTGGGCAGAAGCACTTTGAGGGTCGTTTGGTCCCAAGTCAGCAGTTTGGGGTCAACGCCCAGTCTGCCCTCTTGGAACGGATGCCCCAGCAAAACTCCCAACAGGACGATAGCAATGCCAATTAGCGACGCTTCAGCGATTTTGCCGGGGCGAAGGCGATACATCCATTGTCCCGTGATAATGGCAGCCGGGATGGTAGCGAGGATGGTGAACACGCCCCAAGGGCTTTCGCTGAGGGCATTCACGACCGCGATGCTGACGCCTGCCAACGCCGTGGTGATGATGAACAGCGTCGCCAACGACGTCGCGACGCCCGCCAATCGCCCGATATAGGTGCGAGAAAGGTTTGCCAGCGACAGCCCATCGTTGCGCACGGAGGCGACAAGGACGATGAAATCGTGGACGGCACCCGCTAATGCAGCACCGATGACGATCCACAGAAAGCCGGGTAGGTAGCCGTATTGTGCCGCCAACACGGGACCGATAAGTGGACCGGGACCAGCGATGGCGGCGAAGTGATGCCCAAAGAGCACCCATTTGTTGGTCGGCACATAGTCCACGCCGTCCTTGAGCCGATGGGCGGGTGTCGGGTTCATGTCGTTGAGCATCGCCACCTTCGCCGCCAAAAAGTTGGCGTAAAAGCGATACGCCAGCGCAAAGGCAGCTAATGCCGCAACGATCAGCAGCATAGAGTCCATCGCTGTTCAGCACCCCCAAAACGAGAGCGCACACGGGTGCGAGCCGGCGCGCCCATTGTATCCCTTGCCACCTTTAGGCGGCATGCCGCGCCAATTCCCGCTTGACTTTCTCCCGCAAACTGGGGTGAACGATGATGTCTTTGACCGAGCGACCCGACGGAATCATCGGGTAGACATGCTCGTCTGG